>CBDUBH010000114.1:0-9047 GCA_965365345.1 uncultured Melioribacteraceae bacterium | reverse complement strand
AAAAATAGTTTTACGCTTTTGCATTGTTATTTACATTTACAAAAACAAAATTAAAACAATTTGCTATTTAGATCGTCTCAACTTCAAAAAAGTTCCTTTTGAAAATAATAAAATAAAAAAATAAATGGAGAATTAAATGAAATCTTATTTGGCTGCGCTTATTTTGCTGCTGATAAATTTCCCAGTGTTTGCGCAGAACAATATGAGCGGAACAGTAAACGGATTTGTTTACGATGAATCAAACGGTGAAGCGCTGATTGGTGCAAATGTATATTTGAAAGGTACAAATCTGGGTGCAGGCACAAATTTAAGCGGATATTTTGCAATCCCGAATGTTACTGATGGAAATTATACGATCACCGCAAGTTATATCGGTTATAGATCGCAAGAAAAACAAATTACTGTTGGAAAAGGAAAAAACAGCATTTTGAAATTTTATCTGAAAGAAGATTTAATTGAAGGAAAAGAAGTTGTTGTTACGGGAGATTCAGCAAGAACGGTTGATAAACTATTCTCAAAACCAATTTCAAAAGTTGAATTAAGTGCACAGCAAATAAATAATGTTCCCCGCGTAATTGAAGCTGATCTTTTACGCTCACTGCAAACTTTACCGGGCGTTCAACCGCTTTCCGATTTTTCTTCCGCGCTTTATGTTCGTGGCGGAACTCCCGATCAAAATCTTTATATGATAGATGGAACCGATGTTTACAATCCAGAACACGCGTTTGGTCTTTTTTCAACTTTTAATACTAACGCAATAAAAAAAGTTGAACTTTCCAAAGGAGGATTCAGCGCGCAATACGGCGGAAGGCTTTCATCAGTGTTAGATATTACAAATCTTGACGGAAACAGAAACAGAATTCAAGGTGATGTTTCGATAAGTTTAATTTCGGGCGCAACAACTTTGCAGGCGCCGCTGGGAAATTTCGGATCAATTTCAGGATCATTCAGAAGAACTTATATCGATCAAACTTACGCAAAAGTGATTGATGAAATTCCGGATTATTATTTTTACGATGGAAATTTAAAAGCATTTTTGGATCTAAATGAAAAAAATAAACTTGTTATAAGTTTTTACGGCGGGCAAGATAGATTAGATTATATCTTCAATAAAGATGATGCAAATTCATTGGGCTTTAAATATGATTGGGGAAATATGACCGGAAGTGTAAACTGGAAAAGAATTTTCTCACCGAATTTATTTGCAAGTTTCTGGATCACCGGAAGCAGATTCAGTTCCGTATTTGATTTTGAAAGTGCATTTTATGAAAAAAATATTATTGAAGATGTTACGCTTAAAGGAAATTTGGAATATTACATTTCAAAAAATTTCAACCTGAAATTCGGATTTGAAGAAAAATTTCTTCACGGATTATTACGCGAAGAATTTACCGGCGGACTTGTTGACGCAAATAAATATAGAAATCATTACACAGGTTATATAACTTCAAACTGGAAGCCGACAGAAAGATTTGATATTGAAACCGGATTGCGTTACGATTATTTCAATTCGGAAAAAGATTATCAAAATCTTGATCCGAGATTTTCAATAAAATACAGATTAACGGAAACATCAATATTAAAGGCATCAACAGGAATTTTTCATCAATATTTAAATAGAATTCCGAGATTGTTTTTTGCGAGCATTTGGACTACCGCAGATGAATTTACGAAAGGATCTTCGGCGCAACATTTTATTTTGGGATTTCAAAAAGAGTTGTGGCAAATTTACGAATTTGAAATTGAAGGTTACTATAAAAAATACAAAGATGTTTATTCGTTCAATCAAAATATGCTAACTGAAATTCAAGCAAATAAATATAATGAAAATAATGACCCTGTATTTACTGATACTCGCGGATTATTCAATCGCGGTGATGGAAATTCATACGGGATTGAAGTTCTTTTAAGAAAAGATTACGGAGCAATTAACGGATGGATCGGTTATTCTTATGCAAGAACTGAAAATACTATTGATGGATTGAATCAGGGAAAAAGTTTTATTCCAAGACATGACAGAACTTCAACAATAAATACTGTTACTAATATTGATATTACGCAACTTTGGAAAGATCTGAAAAACAGAAATGATCAGTCAAATTCAAAATGGCTTTTCACAATGAATTTTCTTTATTCAACCGGACAGCCGATAACTTTGCCCGGCTCAATTTATGTAATAAATTCAATGCCTGATTGGTCTGCAAATGAATTTGGTGTTGCGCTTTATCCGGCAGAATTAAATTCATTAAGACTTCCTGCTTATGTTAGAATGGATGTAAGTTTAACTTACGAAATGAAATGGGGTAAAACCACGATCGCACCCTATTTACAAGTATTTAATGTTGGCGACAGAAAAAATGTTTGGTTCATTAATTATGAAAATCAAATTAAAAACGGAGAAGTTGTACAGGAATTAGAAACAGTTAATATGCTTCCGGTTTTGCCGAGTCTTGGAATTAACATAAAGTTTTAACGGAGAAATTTAAAATGAAAAATATAATTTTTGTAATGTTCATAATTTCAGTTTCGCTTTTTATTTACGGGTGCGGCGAAGGAGTTGTTGAATTTAACAGCGAAAGTTTATATGTAGAAAAAATTGTTATTGAAGGGTTTATTTATCCCGATAAAAAAGTTGAAAATATAAAAATTACTAGAAATCTTCCGCTAAGTTTGAACATGGATATAAGCACTTTGATTCTTTCAAATGCTATTGTAACCTTAACTGAAATTTCAACCGGAAATTCTGATGTTTTAGATTATGATCCGCAAAAATTTTCCTTTGAAGATTCCGATAATAATTTTCAAATTAAAGAAGGTGAAAGTTACAAGCTTGATGTTTCGGCAAACATTGTAGGAAAAAATTTGCAGGCAAGTTCTGTAACAAAGGTTCCGTTCAAAGGATTGAAAGCAGAGCAGGAATTTTTGGGAAGCATGAATTATTATGATAAAGATGAAAACGGGAATGTAAAATATCTTCGCATAGATTTTACTACTTCGCCGCAGTGCGAGTTTTACGCGGTTTCAATAATTCCGCTTAACGATACCGAAAATGATTTTATTGTTGATAATATTTTCACCGATGGAAATCATAAAGATGATTACAAAGAAGAACTTGACCGTTACAGAAAACAATTTTCATGGTTGCAAAATGTAAATGTTAATGCTGAAAAATTGAGCACACCGGTTGAATGGTTCAATATTTGGTTTTACGGAAATTATAGAGCCATAATTTACGCAACGGATAAAAATTATAAAGATTTTCTTTTAACACACAGACAAGTACAGGAAATGGACGGCAATTTTCACGAGCCGCAAATGAATATTCAAGGAGATGGAATCGGAGTTTTTGCTTCCGCCGTAACTGATACTGTTTACTTTGAAATTTTAAGATAGAAAAATTTATTTGAAATGCGGGGAAAATTGTCTCCGCATTTTTTATTTTAAAGAGTTATAAATTTCAAAAAGCAAAATGATTTTGTATTTTATGTGAAACAAATTTTGAATCAAATGTTCACAAAAAATCATTTTATAAATTTAACGAGTTTAATTTTTATAGCCGCTTCGGGATTTTTAATGATGTATTTTTTTTCGGAAGAAGATCATCAAAAGCCCGTTATTCTTGCTTTAACTTACACTGCAATATTTCTTTTTATTTTTTATAAGATTGATAGAATAGATCTTTACAAGAATAAAAATATTTTAAGAAAATTTATATTCTATTTAATTGGAATTTGGTCAATCGCAATTATGCTTATAAAATTTTATCTGGAAAACCATTTCAAGTTTAACCAAATTCTAATATCAAATTATCTATTTTCAAATGTCATTTCTATAATTGCCTTAGTAGTTTTAATTTATATAATTTTTAATTCATCCAAAGATATAAAAGAATTATTTGTACGATCAATAATTTTGATTTCACATCCTGCAATTTATTATTTGTTTTTAAAACGCAGCATTTGGTTTTTAATTTTGACCGCTGTTATTTCGGTTATGTATTTTTCAATTAAATATTTAAATGAAAAAAAAATAAATCTGAACTTTATTTGGATATTGATTTTATTGGTTTTTGTTACAATTGCGTTTTATCCTTTTTCAATATTTATTTCAATATTAATTCCGCTTTATGTTTTTAGAAATGATACAATCAAAATATTTATAACATGGATTTTGATTTCAGCAATTTCAATCTCTGTAAAAATGATTTTCTTAAATTCTGCTTGGTTTGATTTTATTGATCTAAATTTTTGGAATTATTTTTTAATTGGAGTTTCGATTTATATTGGTTGGATTTTAAGCAGAAGGGAAGAATTATATCTTGCCGCTGCGATATTCATATTATTGAGTTCGATAACATATTTTACATCAGAATTTGAAACTAGAAAATTCATTTTATTACTTTCAACAATCACTCCGCTTTTTTTATTTGCAATTCACAATTACAAAGTTGATAAATTTTTAGGAAAAGTTTTGAAGTGAAATAGTTTCAGAAATGGAAAAGTAAACTCCATCTGTCATTACGAGCGAAGCGAAGTAATCTATGTTTTCAAATTCCGGGATTGCATCGTCATTTCATTCCGCGCAATGACAACCTACTGTTCTGTCATTCCGGCTTGTCCGGAACCTTTTTTGATATTTTTAAAAATGGTTTAATTTTTTCTTTCTAATTTATTATTTACAAATTCAACTTTTCTTCTTTCCGAATTCCGGATCAAGCGGAATAAATTTCGTTAAAATAAATCCGGGAATTGTTGATATAGTAACCCAAATGAAAAAATTTGCGTATCCGATATTTTCTTGTATCCAACCGCTTATCATTCCGGGCAGCATCATTCCGAGCGCCATGAATGCGGTTGAAATTGCATAATGCGCGGTTTTATGTTCCCCTTGCGAAACATATATCATAAATAACATATAAGCGGTAAATCCGAATCCGTAACCGAATTGTTCAATTGCAACGCCTAAATTTACGAGCCAGAAATTTTGCGGCTGATAAATTGCAAACGCTACATAAACTAAATCCGGTAAATTTATTGCAGCAACCATAAACCAGATCCAATATTTCAATCCATGTTTTGATGCAGCTATTCCGCCTAAAATTCCGCCGAGAGTTAGAAAAATAATTCCGATTGTTCCGTACACAAATCCAACTTGTTCCGTGGAAAGTCCCAAACCGCCTTTATTTACTGTATCAAGTAAAAACGGTGATGCCAATTTAACAAGTTGCGCTTCGCCCAATCTGTATAATAGTAAAAAAGCAATTACTAAAATGATTTTTTCCTTTTTAAAATAAAGAGCAAAAACTTCAAAAAAATCTTTCAAAATACTTGATGAACTTTCCGGATTTCTTTTAACATCAGATTCCGGAAACGGTAAAATGAAATTGTGATAAATAAAAAATATTATGAACATTCCGGCTAGAATTAAGAAAGTTATCATCCAGGCGAAATGAAAACTGTTACTTGATTTTGCAATAAATCCCGCAAGCATTACAAATAAACCTTGTCCTGCGATCATCGCAATTCTGTAAAAAGTCGAACGAATTCCCACGAATAAAGATTGATCATGTTCTGAAAGCCCGAGCATGTAAAATCCATCAGCGGCAATATCGTGAGTTGCTGAACTGAAAGCGAGAAGCCACAAAAATGCTAGTGTATATTGAAAAAAGTTTGATGCCGGAATTGTTAACGCAACTCCTGCCAAACCCGCGCCAATCAATAGCTGCATAGAAATTATCCAAAATCTTTTGGTGCGTAAAATATCAACGATCGGGCTCCACAAAGGTTTAATTACCCAGGGCAAATATAGCCAGCTCGTATAAAGTGCAATTTCGGTATTTGAGATTCCCAAATTTTTATACATGATAACGGAAACTGTCATAACAACAACATACGGCAGACCTTCCGCAAAATATAATGAGGGAATCCAAGCCCACGGATTTCTTTTTACAGGATTTATTTTATTCATTAATATTTCTGTTTGTAATTATCATATTGATTTTATTGACTTAATTTTTGTTTAGCTAAAATTACTGCACCAATTTCAGGAGGAAAATCGGGACTTTGAATTTCAACATCATTAAATTCATTATGGATTTTTTCTTTTAAAAGATTTGAAAAATAATTTTCTTTTAGTAAAATTCCACCGAATAGACATAATTTCATTTTTGATGAAATTAATTTTTTCTTCATAGAAATTACATGAAGAATTAGTTCATCAATTTCATCTTTCAAAATTCTATTACAAATATCATCGTCATTTTCAGCTGCTTTAAAAACAAGCGGAGCGATTTTTGCGATGTCAAAATTATTAGAATAAACTTCCGTAATTAATTTTTCGGGAGAATCAATTTCAAATTCTTTTAAAATTAATTCAAAAAGCAAAGTATCTTTTCCGCGTCCGTCAAAATTTTTTGCAAGCGCATTCAATCCCTTTTTGCCTATTGAAAAACCGCTTCCTTCATCGCCTAAAATTCTTCCGAATCCGCCGACCCGATGAATATTGCCTTCCGCATCTTTCCCGAACATTATTGAGCCGGTTCCGGAAATCAAAATTGAACCTTCATTACCTGAAAATGCACCTTCTAAAGAAATACGGGCATCACTTTCAACAAAAAAATTATTAATTGAAATTCCATTTTCCAAAGCAAATTTCTTAACTGAATTTTCCAGTTTTTCAGCATCTGATTTTCTTCCGGCGCCGGCAGTTCCAATTAAAATTCCGGCAAAACTATTAATATCAATTTTCAATTCATCTTTACATTGCAAGATCAAATTAAAAATTGTTTCAGAAACTTTTTCAATTCCGTGAACCAAAAAATTTGAAGCTCCGCCGTAACATTCGTAAATTTTGTTCAAATTAAAATCCGTTACAACGCAGTGGGTTTTTGTTCCGCCGCCATCAATCCCGATTAAGTATTTCATTTTGATAAAAATATTTTTTTATTGAATTTAAAATGTAACTTAAAAATTATAAAATAAAATAAAAAAAATTGAGGTAGAAATGGTTTTATTGGAATTCAGTATGTCTCCATTTGATAAAGGTGAAAGTTTAAGCGCGGAAGTTTCCAAGATATTAAATTATATTGATGAAAGCGGAGTGAATTACAAATTGACTCCAATGGGAACAATTCTGGAAGGCGAGTGGGACGAAGTATTTTCGGTAGTTTCAGGCTGCTTCAATTTAATGAAAGAAAATTCAAACAGAATCAGTTTGAATTTAAAAGCAGATTACAGAAGGGGAAATGAAAGTAGGTTAAATTCGAAAATTGAAAAAGTAGAAAAGATTTTAGGAAAGAAATTGAAAACTTAATTCAAAGATGAAAAGATAAAAAGATTAGAAAGATTTTACTCGTTATTCCGGCTTTACTGCGCCAATGGGTGTTCGGAATCTTTTCTAATCAATTAAAGAAAAAAAATAAATAAATTAGTTCACTTCAAACGCATTTTTCAAATTACAAAAACTTATAAAAAAAGAATTCCGGGCAAGCCGGAATAACAAATTCATTTTAAGATTATGTTTAATTTCAAGATAAAGAAAAATTGAGTTTTATTGTTTTTCATTCTCAGTTAAATTTTAATTAATTCATCTTTTCACCGGAAATTGTAATGACCAATTTTCTGCTTCCGCCGGAATTTCGATGCTCGCATAAATAAATTCCTTGCCAAGTTCCTAAATTCAATTTTCCGTTAGTAATGGGAATATTCAAATTGTTTCCTAAAATGGAAGATTTTATATGAGCCGGCATATCATCGCTGCCTTCGGAAGTATGAATAAATCCGCTGAAACTTTCCGGAACGGATTTATTGAAATAAGTTTCGAAATCTTTCCGAACATCAGGATCAGCATTTTCATTTAAAGATAAAGAGGCAGAAGTGTGTTTAATAAAGATATTCATTATTCCGGTTTTTAAATTTTCCAATTCCGGAATTTGGTTTAAAATTTCATTTGTGATTAAGTGAAATCCGCGCGGCTTTTGATTAAGTTTTATTTCTTTTTGAATCCAAATCATTTTTAGAATTTTAGAATGTGAGAATATTAGAAGATAAGAATTTTTAATTAAATTTGTTAAAATACAGCAACAAAAATAACTCATAAAATTGTTTGGAAAAGATTTCTAGCTTTGCTTCGAAATGGGCATAAAGCATATATATATGCTGAATTTCAATCTTTGAATCTTTCCAACTTTGAATCATTGAATCTTCATTTTTTTTTCATCTTTCACATTCTTCAAAATCAAAATTGAATTTATAATTGCCGTTAAAGTGAAAAGCGGAATTATGATCAATGCCGGACCGGCATCAACTCCCTGCAAACTCATTCCTATAATTTTTGTAGTTAATGCCAACATCAAAAGAGAAAGAAAAACATAGTAAACCGGTGCAAATAAAAATCCGAAATTATTTTTCTTGATAAATAATAAACCAATAATAAAAGATGCCGGAAGTAAAATTGAAAGATCCATTCCCTGCACAATCAAAGTTGTAAAATGATTTAATTCTTCCGGATAAATCGAGCCGTCTAAAATCGGTGGTACCACAACTCCAAGCCAAAGCAATCCGATCATAATTGAATTGAAAATTAAAAATCCCCCGGTAAATTTGAATGGTATTAGTTCGCTGAAATAATTTTTCAAACTTTGAAATTCAAATGAAGTCATCAAAATAAAAAAAGAATAAAAAGTTAAACCGGTTAAAATAACATAAACCAAAAACATTTCGTTATACATTCCCATTGTCATATAAAAAAGATAACTGACTAAAAAATATCCGGTAACTCCTGCTAGCAAAAATTTTCCTTTTAGAGAATTTTTGGCAAACCAAAAATATGAGATAATTAAAAGTGGAATTCCAACGAAAAGTGTTATGTAATCTTGCGCAATGCCTTGAATTGCAACATCGGAAGGCATGTGTTTGTAAAGTCCGTTTCCGTAAATTTTTATAGTTTGATCTCTGATAGTTTGATATTCAAATTCACCGCTGCCTGATTTCCAAAAAATTCCGAGTGAAGCAGCCAAAGTTGAAAATGCTGCGATCAAGAAAGTTAAA
>CBDUBH010000113.1:0-9199 GCA_965365345.1 uncultured Melioribacteraceae bacterium | reverse complement strand
TCAGAACGCCATTGACTTCAATTTTAGCCTCAGCAGATCTTTTGGAAATGTATGGCAGAAATTGGAAAGAGGAAAAATATTTCGAGCACACAAAAAAAATTCAAAATGCAGTTGAAAGAATGACAAGGCTTTTAAGCGATGTTTTAACAATAAGCAGAAACGACTCAAAAAAATTAGAATTCAATCCGGAGATAATAAATCTTTTTGATCTTTGCAATTCTGTAATTGATGAGAACCGAGCAAATTTGAAAAAAGATCAGAAGATAAAATTTCAATATGAGATTGAAGAAAAAGCCAATGCCGATTCTCAACTTTTACAATTAATACTTTCAAATCTAATCGGAAATGCAATAAAATATTCTCCTGAAAATTCTGATATTGTTTTTTCCGTAAACTATAATCAAGAAGGATTGATCGAATTTAAAGTTAAAGATAACGGAATCGGGATTTCAGAAGAAGATCAAAAAAATATTTTTGAAGCATTTCGCAGAGGTGAAAATGTTGGTAGTATTTCAGGAACAGGATTAGGACTTTCAATCGTAAAACACGCAGTTGAACTTCATTCCGGAAAAATTACGGTTAGCAGTAAATTGAATAAAGGAACAACTTTTACCTTTACAATTTAGGTGAGCAAAAATGAAAGAAAAAACTATTTTATTTATTGAAGATGATAAAGATATTTTAACTTCCGCAAGCGATATTCTTGAAGAATCCGGATTTAAAGTTATTCCGGCTGAAAACGGAATTGAAGCATTGGGATTGATCAAAAAGCAAATTCCTGATCTTATAATTTCGGATATTATGATGCCGAAAATGAACGGGTTGGAATTAAAATCCGAACTTGAAAAAGAAAAAGAGACGAGTAAAATTCCTTTTATCTTTCTAACCGCAAAAGCCGGAATGGATGATCTTAGAAAAGGTATGGAGACCGGCGCTGATGATTACATTGTTAAACCTTTTAAAGCGAAAGAATTATTAAAATCAATTGAGATCAGATTTAATAAAATTAATTCCGGTAACGAATTTCAATCAAATGAAAACGAAACAACTTCCGTAAGCGAAAAATTAACAATTGATGATGCGGTATTTTTAAATTTGAATGATAATCCTTCATTTATAAAAATTAAGGATATAAAAGTTATTTCTGCGGAAAGTGAATATTCTTATATTTTTTTGGCAAGCAGTGAAAAATATTTAGTAAGAAAATTACTGAAAGAATGGGAACAGATTCTTCCTGAAAAATCATTTATAAGAATTCATCGTTCAACAATTGTAAATTTGAACTACATAGAAAAAGTTGAAAAATGGTTTCAGCGTTCTTTTAAAATTACAATCAAAAATTTGAATGATGATTTTATAATAAGTCAAAGATACGCATCAAAATTAAAAGGAAATTTTATAAAATAAATTTCAAATAAAATTTGAAAATTATCAGAATTAAATTTCTAAAATAAAATGGATTTTAGAAAATTTCAGTAATTTATTCTAAGCTCTAAATTCTAAATTTAAAACGCGTAATTCTTTTTTTCCTTTTCAACGGTATCAACTTTTACCGCATGCGGACTCGGTTTAATTCCTGAGCCGAATTTTGTGGCATAAACGTAAGTAAACTCCGCACCTAAAAATAAAATTTGGGATGAATAATAGATCCAAACCAAAACAATTGCAAGTGAACCCGCTGCGCCGTAAGTAGACCCGATTGTGCTAGAACCAAGATATAATCCGATCAGATATTTTCCGATAACAAAAAGAATTGTAGTTACAAGCGCACCCATTCTAACATCTTTCCATGAAAGATTTACATCCGGTAAAACTTTATATATTAAAGAAAACATAACAAAAATTATGAACATTGATAAAAGGAAATTTAAAATTGCGATCAATGGAATCGGGAATGATAAAAATTCACCCATGTAATTACTTAATGCTCTAATTGCAGTACTTACTAAAAGTGAAACCAAAAGTAAAAATCCAATTGCAACGATCATTGAAAATGAAATTAATCTTGTTCTTAAAAATTCTAAAATCGCCTGTCCCGGTTTGGATTTAACTTTCCAAATCATATTTAAAGAATCCTGTAACTCAACAAAAGTTACTGTTGCACTTATTATCAAAGTTACAAATCCGATTACCGTTGCAATTATTCCCGATTCAAGATTGCTTGAATTTTTAATTGCGGTTTGAATTACGGTTGCGCCTTCTTTACCTACAAGTGATTGAATTTCTTCAACAATTTTACCTTGTGCGGCATCCTGACCGAAAATAATTCCAACAACCGCGATTGTAATTACTAAAAGCGGAGCTAATGAAAAAACCGTATAATAAGAAAGTGCGGCTCCGAGTTTTGGCGCTTTATCATCACTCCATTTATTAACTATTTCAAGTAAAATATCAAAGTAGCTTTTTAATTTTTTCATAAATCCTTTAAAAATAAAATTCCCGATAATTTTAAAATAAATTTATCGGGAATTAAATCAAGATTTATATTTTTATTGGATCAGATCCTTCGCCTGAAACCTTCGCCTAAGACTTCGTGAACATTTCCAATAATCACAAATGCCTGAGGATCAATTTCTTTTACAAGTTCTGTTAATACAGTTAATTCTTTCATTGTGATAACCGTAAAAATAATTTCGCGATCAATATTTCTGTAAAGTCCGTGCGCTTTTAATCCTGTTGCTCCTCTGCTCATATCATTCATAATTGCTTGAGCGATCAAATCATTTTTATCCGAAATAATATAAGCCATTCTTGCATAATCAAATCCATCTATAATAATATCAACAATTTTACTTGAGATGAAAAGTAAAAACAAAGCGTAAAGAGTTAATGAAAGTGCTGGGCGATCCGGTGAAAGATCTTTTATATAAATTATAAAACCTGCTAAAGCAATCACAAAAAAATCAATGAACATAATTGCCTGACCGGGCTTAATTCCATATTTTTTTTGCATTATTGCGGCAACAATATCAGATCCGCCGGTTGTACCTTTAAATTTGAAAATTATTCCCAATCCCAAACCTAAAAGAACTGCGCCGATCAAAATTAAAAACAGAAAATCATTTTTCATAAGATCCTGAACAGCGTCCAGATCCTGCAATCTAATAAATTCAAATCCGGGAATGTCACCTCTGAAAAGATCAATAAAAACAGAGTTAAGCGTAAATCCGTAAAAAGTTCTTATCCCGAAAGTTTTTCCTAATTCTTTAATTCCCCAAATATAAAGCGGCATATTGAAAAGCCACATCATTAAACCAACGGGAATTTTATTATCAGAAAGATAGTGAACAGCCATTGAAAGTCCGCTTACTCCGCCGGGAACAACCTGCGCATCAACTAAAAAAATACCGATTCCGATTGCCATAATTGCCGCACCGAAAGCAATAATAACATATTCAAAAACATCGTTCCACCTTTTCTTTTGTGCCGAACTCATAAATTCTCCAAGAAAAATTTTTGCATAATTTTGTAAAAAAGAAAAGTAAAGATAATGATTTTATGAATAAATCAAATAATTACGGTTTGCGGCAAGCAATTGAGGAATTATAATTTACGGATTCTTATGTGAAATTTTTAAATTATATTCAAAAAAAAAATAAATTTTTTGGAAATAATTTTTATAAAAAAGATGAATAAAAAAATCAGATTTCCTCTTTATCACCTTCGGGGAAAAAATCATCTTCATCTTCGTGTGAATTATCAAGAAGATCATCATCATCAAAATTATCATCAATATTAACATTTTTTCCGGGAGAGCTGACTTCAATTATTTCATCATCATCAAAATCAAGATCGTACGGATTTATGATTTGCGGAAGTTTTTTATAATATTTTTCGCCATTTTCAAAATTTTCTAAAGTACCGTTTAAAAAGAATAAGGATTCATGTAAATCAATAAATTCTTTTTTGATAAGTTTTGGCGAGTTTTCACTTTCCCCTTTAGAAAATTTTGTTTCAAGATCTTTCACACTTTTTATTTGAGGTTCATCCATTTTTACAATATAATCCTCATCAAAAGAATAGCTTACGATTTTTCCATTTTCTTTAACGTAAACATAAGTTAAAATATGCGAGTTTGCTTTAGGCGAAAATAACAAATAAGTTTCCATTTTGCGTACCGTTTATTGATTTAATTTTAAATAAAAATAAAATTTTTTATCTCCGCAATATTTTTTTTAAAGTGCATAAATTCTTTCTTAAATATTTTTTGTGAATTTATTCACATAAATCTTGACAAAGGATTTTTTTTAATTTATTTTTATAGAGAAATATTTCTCGATATAAGGAAAATAAAAAATGCTCCGCGAAATTGATGAAATAAAACCTATTCCTGAACCGTCATTAAAAAGATTGCCGACCTATTTGCAATTGCTCAAAGTATTTGAAAGTGAAGGTTTAAGCGGAATTTCGACTACAAGTTTTGCAAATGAATTAAGTTTGGATCCAACTCAGGTGAGAAAAGATTTGGGCTATACTGGAATTATCGGAAAACCTAAAGTAGGTTATGATGTTAAAGAATTGATAACGACAATTGAATCATTTTTGAATTGGGATAATAATTCAGATGCGTTTTTAGCCGGAGCCGGGAATTTAGGAAGTGCACTTGTCGGATATAAAACTTTAAAAGAACATGGTGTAAATATTGTCGCCTGTTTCGATTCAGATGAAAATAAAATTGGAAAAACTATAAAAGGTGTTTCTGTTTTTGATATAAAAAAATTGCCAAATCTGGCTAAAAGAATGCATATCAAAATCGGAATAATAACTGTTTCAGAAGAAAATGCACAATCTGTAGCGGATTTGATGATAAATTCTGGAATTAAAGCAATCTGGAATTTTACGCCAGCAGCCATAAAAGTAAAAGAAGATGTTATTATTGAAAATGCAGATTTTACACCGAGCCTGGCTCTTTTAACAAGAAAAATTTACGAAAGGAAATTAAACACTATCAGGAGAGATTAAATCATGTTTGAAACTGCCAATATTGCCGAATCCCGTAAATTCGGAAAAGTATGTGAAATTTTGGCTAAATACGATTATAAGCAAAGCAAATTAATTCCCATACTTCAAGCAATCCAGGATGAATACCGGTATTTGCCAGAAGAAGTTATAACTTTCGTTGCAACTTCATTAGACCTTTCCCCTGCCCGTGTTTTTGGCGTGGTAACTTTTTATTCACATTTTACATTGGAACCCAAAGGAAAATATGTAATAAAAGTTTGTGCCGGAACTGCGTGCCACGTTAAAGGTTCTATGACTATGGCAGATCTACTAAAAGAAAAACTTTCGCTTGATGATAAAAGAAACACAACATCAGATATGCTTTTCACTTTGGAAACAGTTTCATGTCTTGGTGCTTGCGGTTTGGCGCCCGTAATGATGGTTAATGATGAAGTTTACGGACAGCTTACCGAAGAAAAAACAGTTAAAATCATTGATGAAATTTCAGCTATGGAGAGTGCAAATGTGCCAATCGCAAATTAATTTAGAAAAAATAAAACATCAATTTACAAAGAATTACGAAAGTGTAGAGCGCAGAGTTATAATTTGCGCAGGCACCGGATGTATGGCAAACGGAGCAGAAAAAATTTATAAAGCGTTCTTATCAGAAATTGCAAAAGCCGGTTTAAATGTAATTGTTGAATTAAAAGAAGAAAAAGGGATTTATCTTACTAAAAGCGGCTGCCAGGGATTTTGCCAAATGGGTCCGCTTGTAACTGTTGAACCTGATGGATTTCTTTATACAAAAGTGCAGCTTAACGATGTTGCGGAAATAGTTAACAGAACTTTAAAACAAAATTCAAAAGTTGAAAATTTACTTTACAAAGATTTTTCTGATGGAAAATCTTACAACGGAATAAATGATATTCCTTTTTATACAAGGCAAAACAGATTTGTTTTGAAAAATTGCGGAGTAATTGATCCCGAAGATATAAACGAATACATTGCAAGCGGCGGATATTTTGCAGCCCGGAAATCAATTCTTGAAATGAGCGATGTTGATATTTGCAAAGAGATTTTAGATTCAGGTTTACGCGGAAGAGGTGGCGGCGGATTTCCCACAGGAAGAAAATGGGATCTAACAAGAATTCAGCCGAAAGGTAAAAAATATATAATCTGTAACGGTGATGAAGGCGATCCCGGCGCTTTTATGGATCGAAGCGTAATGGAAGGAAATCCTCACGCGGTAATTGAAGGAATGATGATTGCCGCAAAAGCAATTGGAGCTGATGAAGGTTACATTTATGTTCGCGCAGAATATCCTCTTGCGGTGAAAAGAGTTAAAAAAGCAGTTGAAGATGCCTTAAAATTCGGTGTGCTTGGTAAAAATATTTTCGGATCGGATTTTAATTTTACAATTGAAGTTATGGAAGGCGCCGGAGCTTTTGTTTGCGGTGAAGAAACTGCTTTAATTGCTTCAGTTGAAGGCAAAAGAGGAATGCCTGCACCCAAACCTCCATTCCCTGCGCAAAGCGGATTATGGGGAAAACCAACTGTAATTAACAATGTTGAAACTCTGGCAACCGTTCCGCTGATAATTTCAGCCGGAGCAATAGGATTTAGAGAAATCGGAAATCAAAAATCACCCGGAACAAAAACTTTTGCTTTAACCGGACACGTAGCAAATACAGGATTGATCGAAGTTCCTTTCGGTACAACTTTAAGAGAAATTATTTACAATATCGGCGGCGGAGTTTTAAAAGCTGACGGATCTGTAACTGATGAAGGATTTAAATCAGTACAGATCGGGGGACCTTCAGGCGGATGTTTGACAGAAGAACATTTAGAATTGCCTTTGGATTTTGATTCACTGCAAAGCATCGGAGCGATGATCGGTTCAGGCGGACTTGTTGTAATGAACAAACAAACTTGCATGGTTCAAATAGCACGCTACTTCATGAAATTTACTCAAAATGAATCTTGCGGTAAATGTACTTTATGTCGTGAAGGGACAAAACAGATGTTAGCATTACTTGACGATATTATTGAAGGACGTGCGACTGAAGAAACTTTAAATCTTTTAGAAACTTTAGGCAACGCAGTAAAAAAAGGATCACTTTGCGGATTAGGAAAAACTGCTCCAAATCCTGTACTTTCAACAATGGCGCAATTCAAAGAAGAATATTTAGAACACGTTCATTCAAAATATTGCTCAACAAAAAATTGTAAGCATTTAGTTGTTCCTGAAATTGATCCGGAAAAATGCCGTGGATGTATGGTTTGTATAAAAAAATGTCCGGTTGATGCAATTTCCGGTGAAAGAAAAATGCCTCACACAATAAATGTTGCTGTTTGTATCAGATGCGGCGCATGTGCTCAAGCTTGTAAATTAAACGCGATTACAGGAGTTTAAAATGGAAAATAATAAATTTGCAATTATAGACGGCAGAAAAATAAATATTGAAAATGAAAAAAATCTTCTTGAATTAATCAGAAAAGCCGGAATTAGTCTGCCGACATTCTGCTATCATTCTGAATTAAGCGTTTACGGCGCATGCAGATTGTGTATTGTTGATATCGAAGGACGCGGAATTGTTGGATCGTGTTCAATTGCTCCAGAACCGGGAATGAAAGTTACTACGACAAATCAAGAGATCAGAGAAATAAGAAAAATTTCGCTTGAACTTTTGCTTGCAAATGATTCGCATAACTGCCCTACTTGTTATAAAAATGCTTCATGTAAACTTCAGGAAATTGCCCGCAAACACGGAGTAGAAAAAGTAAGATTCAAAAAAGTTGAAAAAGATCATCCAATAGATAATTCTACTTTTTCATTAACACGAGATCAGAACAAATGTATTTTATGCGGCGATTGTGTAAGAGCTTGTAACGAAATTCAAAGCATCGGCGCAATTGATTTCGCTTACCGCGGATCTCAAGCAGCAGTTGTTCCCGCTTTCGGAAAAGATCTCGCTTTTGTTGAATGCGTTGATTGCGGTCAATGCGCAAGAGTTTGTCCAACAGGTGCGATCACTCCAAAATCTGAAATAAATGATGTATGGAAAGTTTTAAGCGATCCTACAAAAACAGTTATCGCTCAAGTTGCGCCGGCAGTCAGAATTGCAATTGGAGAAGAGTTCGGAATTCAAAGTGGAGTTGATACAACCGGAAAGATCGTTTCAGCATTGAAAATATTGGGATTTGATAAAGTTTTTGATACTGCTTTTGCCGCAGATCTTACTATCATGGAAGAAGGAAACGAATTTATAAACAGGTTGCAAAACAATCAGAACATTCCGCAATTTACATCATGCTGCCCTGCCTGGGTAAAATTTGCTGAACAATATTATCCTGATCTATTACCGAATCTTTCTTCATGCAAATCTCCTCAGCAAATGTTTGGTTCACTTGCAAAAGAAGTTTTACCGGTTCAAATAAACGCAGATAAAAAAGATGTTGTGGTTGTTTCAATAATGCCTTGCACAGCAAAAAAATTCGAAGCAAGAAGATCTGAATTTACTCATGATGAAATTGCCGATGTTGATTTTGTGCTTACTACTCAGGAATTGGCAAAGATGATTGATGAAGCCGGAATTGTTTTCGATGAACTTCAACCGGAATCTTTAGACATGCCTTTAGGATTTAAAACAGGCGGCGGAGTAATTTTCGGAAATTCAGGCGGTGTTACTGAAGCGGCTTTAAGATATGTTGTGGAAAGAGTTTCCGGAGAAAATTTGACAAAAGTTGATTTTCAAGAGGTTAGAGGAAATGAAGGAATTCGTGAAGTTACACTTAATGTTGCCGGAAATGAAGTTAACATTGCAATAGTTCACGGATTAAAAAATGCAAGAGAGTTGGCTGAAAAGGTTAAATCCGGTGAAAGTAAATATCACTTTATTGAAGTTATGTCTTGTCCGAACGGTTGTATTGGCGGAGCCGGACAGCCGGTTTCAACCGATCCTTTTATCAAACAAAAAAGAACAAAAGGACTTTACGATGTTGATAAAAATCTTCAACTTCATAAATCACAGGAAAATCCTTTTGTAATTGAAACTTACAATACAACATTGGGCGAGATCGGCGGTGAAAAAGCTCATCATCTTCCTCTCGGAATTGGAGCGCCCAAGGACGTTGCCCGAGGTGCTCTTTACCTGGCCTCAGAAGATGGAGACTACATCACTGGCAGGTGGGTTATGGGTAGGAGTTTAAACGTGTTTATATATGATCCGATTGCACCGGACCCAAAAAATATCATTAA
>CBDUBH010000112.1:0-9728 GCA_965365345.1 uncultured Melioribacteraceae bacterium | reverse complement strand
TTGCGGAAACTTATTCCGAGCTCGGCTATTGGCTTGATGCAGATAATGCTTATGATCAGGCAATTTTACTTGAACCAGACGATGCTAATTTATATTACGCAAAAGCAAAAATTTGCTTTATACTTTGCAGAACCCAGGAAGCAATTGATCACCTGAAATCAGCTTTTATTTTAGATCCAAACAAAAAACTTGAATTTGCAAATGATTATCCTGAAATAAGATCATCAAAATTATTCAAAAAATTGCTGGATGAAAATTAATTTATGCAGAAAAACAGATTCAATTTAGATACGAAAATAATCGGAATTATCGGGCATCCCATAAAACATACTTATTCCCCGCTAATTCACAATATGAGTTTCGATCTGCTGAAGCTTAACTATATTTATCTTCCTTTTGATGTTCCTATAAGCAATTTAAAAAGTGCCGTACACGGAATGGTTTCGCTTGGTATAAAAGGTTTCAATGTTACAATTCCGCATAAAGAAAATATTATTCAATATTTGCGGAATGTGTCCGAAGAAGCAAACATTATCGGAGCCGTAAATACAGTTGTTAATGAAAATGGATTTTTAAGCGGATATAATACAGATGCTTTTGGCGTTACTGAAACTTTAATGCCGTTCAAAGATGAGATCAGCGGAAATATTGTTAGCGTAATTGGAGCCGGCGGCGCAGCAAGAAGCGTAATTTATTCTTTGATCAGAAACTTCAAACCAAGCAAAATTAATTTGATAAACAGGCATGAACAAAAAGCAGAATCTTTAAAAGAATATTTTAAATCGAAAATGCTTTTCAGTTCAATAAAATCACACGAACTTTTTCCGCCTGATCTTATTGAAGTTTTCCGCGATTCAAAATTAATTGTGAACACTACTTCAATCGGAATGTTTCCCGAAATTGATGACACTCCGGTAAATATTCCAACTTCATTTATGAAAGGACAAATAGTTTTTGATGTAGTTTACAATCCGGTAAAAACAAAATTTTTACAGTTAGCCCAATCAGAAGGCGCAACCACGATTGACGGACTGAAAATGTTTGTCCATCAAGCTGCAAAATCCTTTGAACTTTGGACCGGAAATGAAATGCCTGTCGAAAAAATATTCAATGGATTGAAAATGTATTTTGCTCAAAAATAATTCTTAAAAGAAATATAATTTCTCAAAATCAAACTAGTCTTTTCTTTAAATTCATTTCAAATTATTTCAGCTTTTCCAACGCAATTTTTATTCTTTCAACCGCAGTTTTTAACTTTTCAATTGAAGTAGTAAATGCTAATCTGATATGATTATCATTACCGAAGGCAGAGCCCGGAACTACTGCAACATTTGCTTCTTTCAATAAATAAAATGCTAGATCGGCGGATGATTTTATTAAATGTCCGTTATTGCTTAAATAAAAATATTTTGATACTTTTGGAAAAAGATAAAATGCTCCCGCAGGTTTAACGCATGTTATGTTTTTTATATTTATTAATTCTTCATATAAAAAATCTCTGCGAGCTTCGTATTCTGCAACTCTTGTTGCAATTTCTTTTTGATCGCCGTTTAATGCTTCAACGCTTGCGTATTGCGAAATTGATGAAGCGCAGGATGTGCTGTGAATTTGCAATTTTGCCATTGCATTAATTACGGGACTTTGTCCTGCAGCATAACCAATTCTAAATCCCGTCATTGAATACGCCTTTGAAACACCGTTAACTACAATTGTTTTTTGTTTGATAAATTCATCAACTTCGGCAATTCCGGTAAATTTTTTATTATCAAATATAATCTTTTCATATATTTCATCTGAAATTATAGTGATGTTTTTAGTTCTTAAAACTTCGCAAATTTCGTTAAGTTCATTTTTAGAATATACAATTCCGGCAGGATTTGAAGGATTGCATAAGATCAAAACTTTTGTATTTGCGGTAATTGAATTTTCAAGATCTTCCGCAGTCATTTTGAAATCATTTTCTTCTTTTGTATTGATTATTTTTGGAATTCCGCCTGTAAAACTTACAATTTCAGGATACGAAACCCAGTAAGGCGCAGGGATCAAAACTTCTTCGCCTTCATTAACTAAAACAGAAACAGCATTAAATATTGCCTGCTTTGCGCCGGATGTTACTATAATTTCATCATGAATATAATTTAAATTATGATCAGCTTTCATTTTTGAAATTATCGCTTCTTTTAATTCACTTGTTCCGGTTGTAGAAGTATATTTGGTAAAACGGTTTTCCAAAGCAGTTTTAGCAGCATCAATTATATTTTGCGGAACGGGAAGATCCGGTTCTCCGATGCTTAAATCAATAATTTCAATTCCGCTTTTTATCAATTTGGAAGCTTCATCATTTATTTTTGCGGTTGCAGAAAAGTTGATATTGGTAATTCTTTCTGAAAGCAAATCCGGCTCCTGCTGGTTTATTTAATAATCATTTTTGAATTTTAACTTATAATATAAAAATATTTTTCAAAAATAACTTAATAAATTAAATCAAATTGGAATATTTTCCGTATTTTTTATAGAAATATTTTATGCGGCATGCTTTTTATTTAAAATGAAAAAGCTCCGTAACATTTCTTTTACGGAGCTTTTTGCAAAAAAGAAAAAATTAATTAATGTTCGATTAAAGTTAATCTTTTCGGACCTGCTTCAATTACTTCCCTGCTTGTTCCTTTTCCAAACATTTTGAAATTTTCGATGAATCTTGCTGCAAGTGCATCATACTTTTGCCAGTATTCATCTTTATTTCCCCATGAACTTGAAGGATCCAGAACTTCCGTTGGAACTTCCGGACAAGTTAAAGGCACGTAAAATCCGAAAAGTCTGTCTTGTCTGTATTCAACATTATCAAGTTTGCCGTCAAGTGCAGCATTCAAAAGATTTCTGGTATGACGTATACTTATTCGTTTTCCAATTCCGAATCTTCCTCCCACCCAGCCGGTATTTACAAGCCAGCAATTTGCTTTATGTTTGATCAATCTTTCTTTAAGCATTTCTGCATAAACAAAAGGATGACGTACCATAAAAGGGGCACCGAAGCATGCGCTGAAAGTAATTTGAGGTTCAATTCCCAAACCGATTTCAGTACCGGCAATTTTTGAAGTGTACCCGCTGATAAAATGATATTGTGCCTGTTCAGGAGTTAATTTTGCTATTGGCGGCAGAACTCCCGATGCATCACAAGTTAAAAAGATAACATTTTTGGGATGCGCGTTTATCATTTTTTCTGGAACAACATTTGGAATAAAATCTAGTGGATAAGAAGCGCGAGTGTTTTCAGTAATCGAATCGTCATTCAAATCAATTTTTCTTGTAACCGGATCGAATACAACATTTTCTAAAATTGTTCCGAATCTTTTTGTCGTTGCAAAAATTTCCGGTTCGCTATCTTGTGAAAGTCTTATCACCTTTGCGTAACAGCCGCTTTCAAAATTGAAAATTCCTTTTTCGCTCCAGCCGTGTTCATCATCACCGATCAAATTTCTTTTGGGATCAGCAGATAAAGTAGTTTTTCCGGTTCCGGATAATCCGAAGAAAATTGCCGGATCACCATTTTTCCCAACGTTTGCCGAGCAGTGCATTGGTAAAACATCTTCCAAAGTGAGCAAATAATTTAAAACCGTGAAAACTGATTTTTTAATTTCGCCGGCATATTGTGAATTTGCGATGAGACAAATTCTTTCTGCAAAATTCAAAATTATTCCTGTTTCGGTTCTTGTCCCGTCAACAATCGGATCGATCTTAAATCCGGGAACGGCAATTACCGTAAATTCCGGAATAAAATTTTTCAGTTCATCTCTGTTTGGAGTGGTAATGAACATATTTCTTGCAAAAAGACTGTGCCATGCTTTTTCGGTAATTATTCTAACCGGCATTCTATAATCGGGATCAGCACCTGCATAACAATCCTGTACGAAAAATTCTTCGCCTTGCGACCAGGCCTGTAATCTCGCCATCAGCGAATTAAATTTATCCGAGCTGTAAGGTCTGTTATATTCACCCCACCAAATTTTGTTTTCGGTGGAATCTTCCTTTACTATAACTTTATCTTGCGCAGCTCTTGCTGTATGTTTTCCGGTGTTTACAAGCAAAGGACCGTTGTTTACAATTTTACCTTCGTTTCTGAAAATTATTTCTTCGTACAAAGCTGATTCGTTTAAATTCCAGTAAACTTTGTCGAGATATTTTAAGCCGAGATTGGCTAATTTATAATCCGATGCAAGTTCGCCTGCCTGCCCACTTGCCGGAGTTTTGAATTCTAGATATTTGCTCATACCCAATCCCTCACTAACTTTCTTTCGCCGATGTAAAGTTCATTAGGAGAATTTGGATCCAAAGCCCATTTCATTCTTTCGATGCCTTCTTTAATATCTTTTATTGATCCGCAATAACTTAACCTTAAAAATCCTTCTAAACCGAATTCGGCACCGGGAACTGTAAGAACTCGAACTTTATCAATTAGATAATTTGATAATTTATTTGAATCTCTTTCATAAGCTGAAAAATCAGCGAAGCAATAAAAAGTGCCGTCAGGTTTTGTAACTTTTACGCCTTCAAAAGAATTTAGATAATCCAATAATACATTTCGGTTGTTTTCTAAAGTTACACGCAGATTTTCAACGCTTGATTGAATTCCGTTTAATGCGCCAACAGCAGCCATTTGAAGCACTACAGATGGACCTGAAGTTTGATGGCCCTGAATATTCGTCATTGCTTCGATGACTTTTTTATTTGCAACTGCCCAGCCGATCCTGAATCCTGTCATTGCGTATTGTTTTGAAATTCCGTTTATTATTATCAATTTTGATTTTTCACTGAAATCTTTTGCGTAATCATACGCAGAAATCGGTTTTCTTCCATCAAAAATTAAGCGATGATAAATATCATCCATGATCAAATAAAGATCGTGCGATTCGCAAAAATTAACCACCTCAGCAATAAATTCTTCTGAATACATTGCTCCGGTAGGATTATTCGGACTATTGATAATCACTGCTTTTGTATAAGGTCCTATTCTATCTTCAATATCTTTTAACCTTGGATAGAAAGAACCATCTTCAGCGTGCGCGGGAACTCCAATTGCACCGCAAAGTTTAGCCATTTCTGGATAAGAAACCCAATACGGTGCGGGATAAATTACTTCTTCCTGCGGATTAAGAATTGCTTGAAGTGCAACCATTATTGCTTGTTTAGCGCCGCCGGAAACAATAATATTTTCAGGATTTACCTTGCGGTGATAATGTTCTTCTGTATAACGAATGATTGCTTTTTTCAATGAAGGAATTCCATCGGCAGGAGTGTAACGGACTTCGCCGGAATTAAGATTTGAAACTGCTGCAAGGATCGCATCCATTGGAGCCTTGCTTTTAGGTTCACCTCCGCCTAAATGAATTACAGGCTCACCTTTTTCTCTTAGGATTGCAGCTTTTTCATTTAAACGTAAGGTGGGAGATGCACTTACGGAACGTGCAATTTGGCTTAAACTCATATCACACCCCATTAAAATATTGTAATAAAGCCAAAATAGTTACAAAAAATAAGATATACAAGTGCTATTAAAAAGTGAATATTTTCACTAAAAATAAAGAATTCTGAACATTTTAAGGCAGAATTGATGATTAATTTTATAAATTAATGAAGATGTAATTTATGAATATAGATTACAAGTTTTTCAATAAATTTTTCAATAATAATTAAATAATATTTTTTAGAATTTTCATTAAAATATTTTTAAAATTTTGCAGATTTAAAAGGATTTATAACTGATTTTACGCTTAAAGATTTTTCTTTAAAATGAAATACGGCTGTTTTTTTTCAGCCGTATTTCATAAAAATTTTTTAATCAAATTTTACTTTGCAAATTTTTTCTTTAATGCTGCATTAACAACCGGCGGAACAAATTCACTTACATCGCTTCCCAATTCCGAAACATTTCGAATTAAAGAAGAATTAAGATATGTGTATTTTTCGTGAGGCATTAAAAATATTGTGGTAATCTCATCATCCAATTTTCTGTTCATAAGCGCCATCTGAAATTCATATTCGAAGTCGCTTACCGCACGCAAACCACGTATAATTCCGGTTGCGCCAACGCTTTTTGCATGTTCAACAGTCAATCCATTAAATGAATCTATCTCAACATTTTTAAATTCTTTTGTGGATTCTTTTAACATTTCCATTCTCTCTTCAACCGAAAAAAGAGATTTGTCTTTATTCGGATTTTTAGCAATGGTAACAATCACAGCATCAAAAAGATCGCTTGCGCGTTTGATAATATCAAGATGTCCGTTTGTAACCGGATCAAATGTGCCTGGATAAATAACTTTTTTCATTTTTCACTTTTTATTTTTTGTAAAATTGAATGATCGAATTCATATAATAAAGTATCGCCAATTTTTTTGAACGGCTCAATCCCGAAATTTTCAACATCTTTTTCTTTCGTTTGAATTGATCTTTCGATTATGAAAAATCCGTTTTCATCAAGCAATTCATTTTTGGCAATATTTTTTACAACAATGTAAATATCATCTTTGAAAAACGGCGGATCAGCCAGAATAAGATCATATTTTTCTCTTGTGATAGAAGAAAATTTTATCGCTTCCATTTTGAATATTTTATAGTTTATTTCGGCATTTATTGCTTTAATATTTTCTTCCAAAACTTTGTAGATCTGAAAATTCTTTTCGATAAAATGAACTTCTTCTGCGCCTCGGCTTAAACATTCTAATCCTAATGAACCGGAACCGGAATAAATATCGAGTACTTTTATTCCTTCAAAATCAATTCTGTTATTTAAAAGATTGAATAAAGTTTCGCGAACTCTATCTGTTGTGGGACGTGTGAATTTTGTATTTGGCACTTTTAAGGATTTGCCGCGGAATTTTCCCGAAATGATTCTCATTTTAAGTAATTCTGAAAGCCACAGAAGCGGCAGTTAAAAACGATAAATATTTTTCATGCGAAATTTCTTTTCCTTCAAAACCGGATTCGGAGCTTAATTTTTCAAGCGGATTAAAATTTATAATTTGAAAATTCATTTCATTTTCAATTTTTCTTTTTACGGCTTCAACCGAAACAGTTCCGTTAACAAAAATCTTGGCATTTGAAATTTCATTTCTTGAATTTATTTCATTTGAAATAATTCCTGTAATTTCGTTTACATTTGAATAAAATTGAATTTTAAAATCGCAGGTTTTTCCGTTTTGTATCTCTGAAAAAGAAATTGAATTTTCCGAAATATAAACACTGATAATTTTTTCGTTATTCGAAATTGATGTGTCAAGATTTAATATTCTATCAACCGAAAAATGCGCATTATCGAAATATTTCAATTTTAGGTCATTTAATTTTGCAAATTTGTAAAATATTTTGAGATATTTTTTCAATGCGGCAACAACAATTATGAAATCGGATTTTTTATCATTTTCCGAAATTACAGGCATAAATTGAAAAATTAATTCTTCGGGAGAATTTTTCGGATAAAGATGTGAATATTCCCATTTGAAATGTTCAAGCATTTCATTTTGGTTGAGTTTCGGTTCAAATGGAATTTTTGCGGTTCTAAAAAAACTATGAGGAAGCGCAAAAGAAATATTTTTACTTTTAAGCGGCTTCCTCACAATAATTTCGTTCAGAGCATTTTGCATTATTGAAATAACTTTGGTTTCTTTTTCATCGAAATTCAAAAAGTCATCAAAATACTCTTCATCAATATTTTCAAGAACAAATTTTTCACCGGTATAAACAATTTCAACAAGTTGAAGTTTTGTTTGTGAAACAAATATACCGATATGATTATGAAACAAAGGCATTCAAAAAAATTATTCCCAAGATGCGGTGTTTCTTAAAGCATCGCTTTCAAGCGAACCGATTGATCCGTATCCATCCGGATCTTCTATAAAATATCTTGTTCCTACTTTTGTATTGGTTTCAACTCTCAAAACTTTTCCTGCTCTGTTTATAATAGTATCTTGAGTAGTTGATGAATCAACCTGAAGTATAAAACGTTGTTGTGATCTTGGAGTTTTGAATAATGAATCAGGTGTAAATTCACCTGTAGTTAGATTTACAAAAGGATCGGTCGGTCTATTTGTAACTGTATCAACTCCGTTTCTTACTTGTTTAACGTAAGGATCGTTTTTGATAAAGTTAACAAGTGTATCAAGACTTCCGGTAAATTTATTATATTTTTTACCATAAAGAATTTGAGCTTCTTTAATATTTTTCATTCTTAAACGAGATTCCGTTTTGTAATATTCTTCCTGTTCAATCACATTTTGCGGATTGATTATTGCAACTTGTAAAAGAATATAAATTAACACGGCAATTACGGCGTAAAGTGCAGCGTGAATGTACCAAGGTTCCTGTTTTAAAGCCATTTTTTCTCCTCCGGAGCTAAAGAAATTTTAAGCTGATCAATTTATAATTACAAAAATAATAATTTTTATTAATCTAACGTAATATATTTTTTAATTTTTTCAAGTTTTGAATTTCCGATACCTTTAACTTCCAAAAGATCATTAACTTTTTTAAAACCGTTTTTCGAATTTCGCAGCTCAATAATTTTCTGCGCTGTTTTTTCTCCGATTCCCGGCAATTTCGAAAGTTCGCTTATACCGGCTTTATTTACATTAATGCTTTTTTCTGCAGGCAAAGGTTCTTTTTCTTGCTTGCGAAAATTATTATCGCTAAAATCCAAAACTTCCCGCTTATAGTCAAATTTTTTATCGGCAGAATCAATTAATTTTTCATTTGAATTATTATTTTTTGCCACAAACTGACTATCTGACGCTGCATAACTGAAATTTTTATATTCAGCTGAATTATTTTTTACTTTAAAATATTTTATTCCTGTACCTAAAACAAAAGCAGAAATCAAAAAGATCAGAACGTTAAATTCAGTTTGAGTAAATCCTAAATTCTTTGCGATCTTTTTAAATTGCATAATTTTTAGTTTGCAGGTACTTTAATATTAGGCATTTGCGCAAGTTCTTTCAAAAGATCTTTTTCTTTTGAATTAACTTTATTGGGAATAAAAATATTTATTCTTACCAATTGATCTCCGGCACCATGGCGGTTCAAATGCTGAATTCCTTTTTCGCGCATTTTCAAAAATTTGCCCGGCTGAATTCCCGAATCAATTTTTAATTTTGCTTTTCCGGTTAAAGTCGGAACTTCCACTTCTGTTCCTAAAACTGCTTCAGGGTAACTTAAAAATAATTCGTAAATAATATTATCGCCATCGCGTACAAAAAATTCATGAGAAAGTTCTTCAAAAACAACTATGACATTTCCGGCTTCACCGTTTCTTTTTCCGGAATTGCCTTCGCCGCGCATTGTCATATAACTTCCGTTTGTAACTCCGGCAGGAATATTTATTTTTATTGTATCTTCTTGTTGAGTTCTGCCATCACCGGCGCATTTTTTACAAGGATTATCAACTACGGTTCCTTCACCATCGCAATTTGCACAAGTTGTAATATTTACGAATTGCCCGAAAACAGATCTCGAAACTGTTCTAACTTCACCTGTTCCGTTACATGCAGTACAAGTTTTAGTTGAAGTTCCGCCGCTTGCTCCGCTTCCTGTACATTCATCGCATTTTACAAACTTTTTTATTTTTATCTTTTTTGTAACTCCGGTTGCAATTTCTTCTAAAGTAAGTTTTAAAGTTACTTTAAGATCAGAACCCGGAACGCCTTGCGATCTTCTTCTTTTTCTTGATTGTGTACCAC
>CBDUBH010000111.1:0-9926 GCA_965365345.1 uncultured Melioribacteraceae bacterium | reverse complement strand
ATTCCGGAATATGCAAAAGCAAACGCAACCAAAACATATTGGGATTGGTCAACCGCAGGAAAACTTAAAAACGGTGAGCCTTATCATGAAGAAGATAAAGATGGGAATCACACTTATCTTTCAATAAAAGGAAGCTTTACCTGGGGAAAAAATTTAAAACCCGATTATGTTTGGTTCAACGGAAAAGCTTCTCATTATTTTCTTGGCGATAAAATTGAAGATTCTACAACTGCGTTAGATATAAATAAACTTTACGGTTCTTACAATGATAGAAATTCAAAAATAATTCCGGTAAAGATTCACACGGCAAAACAGCCTTATGATCCGGTAAATAAAATGTTGATTCAGCCAAAATTATTTTCAAAAGAAAAGGGCGAAGGCGCTCTTTGGAAAGATTTTGATTGGATTAAATCTTCCGAAATTGGAATGAAAAATATTAATCTTCCTTTCAGTGGAAATGTTGATTTTATTAAAACTAAAATGTACTGGCCGTTAAATCATCAGGTTTCTCCAAAAGAAAGATCTGTAGGCTGTAATGAATGTCACACAAGGGATAACAGCAGACTTGCAGGATTAAATGATTTTTACATGCCGGGTAGAGATTTTTCCGCGGCGGTTGATACTTTCGGAAAAGTTATGATTTTATTGACTCTTGCCGGAATTATAATTCACGGATCATTAAGAATTTTTTCCGCATCAAAAAGAAGAGGTGCAAAATGAAAAAAGAAGTTTATGTATATAAAGGATTTGAAAGATTCTGGCATTGGGCACAATCAATTTTGGTAATGTTTTTAGCTTTGACCGGATTTGAAATTCATGGATCAATTTCATTTTTCGGATTTGAAAATGCAGTTAAATATCACAACTTTGCTGCGCACTCTTTTATTGTGCTTATAGTTTTTGCAATCTTCTGGCATTTTACTACAGGTGAATGGAAGCAATACATTCCAACTTTAAAAAACATCCAAGCGCAGGCAAATTATTATTTATTCGGAATTTTCAAAAATGCACAGCATCCAACTAAAAAAACTGTTTTAAGTAAATTAAATCCATTACAGAAAATTGTTTACTTCGGATTAAAAGTTCTGATAATTCCGGTAATTGTTTCATCAGGATTGCTTTATATGTTTTTCAGGTATCCGCAAAATTCCGGAATTCAATCATTAAAAGTTGAATCGCTTGAAACAATTGCAATAATTCACACATTAGCCGCATTTTTATTGATCGCTTTTATAATTGCGCATTTATATTTGATCACAACCGGCGAAACAGTAACATCAAATTTAAAAGCAATGCTTACGGGATATGAAGATTTGGAAGATCATAATGAGATTCCTGTAATCGAAAAACCAGTTAATCAAATTTCAAAAAATGAAATTCCGGTTTTGGAAGAATCAAAAGTTTAACGAGGAAAAAATGGAAAACACAAAATACATGAATCCTTATTTAGCGGGATTCTTTTTAGGTCTTTTGCTTCTCGCAACAATTTACATGACAGGAAGGGGATTGGGAGCAAGCGGCGCAATTAAAAGTTTTACGGTTTCGGCAGTTGAAATAGTTGCTCCTGATCATGCCGAATCACAAAAATTTTATTCTGAATATAATACTGAACATGCCGGAAATCCATTAAAAACATGGCTCGTTTTTGAAGTAATCGGAGTTGTTATAGGAGCTTTTATTTCAGGATTGATTTACAATCGTCTTGGATTTAAAGTTGAAGGCGGACCAAAAGTAAAAACCAAAACAAGATTGGTTGCAGCATTTTTTGGCGGCGCGTTGTTTAGTTTTGGCGCGCAATTAGGCCGGGGATGCACAAGTGGCGCAGCACTAAGCGGAATGGCAGTGCTTTCAACAGGCGGAATTATAACAATGATGGCAATTTTCGGCGGTGCTTATGCATTCGCTTATTTTTTCAGAAAACTTTGGATTTAACAGGAGAAGATTTTTATGGGACCATTAGTACCCGGATTAATCGGAAATGAACTGAATTTGATTGTTGCACTTTTTATCGGAATTTTATTCGGATTTATTTTGGAACAAGCCGGATTTTCTACAACAAAAAAATTGGTCGGTTTGTTTTACGGATATGATTTTACAGTGCTCCGAGTTTTTTTTACAGCCGGAGTAGTTGCAATGACGGGCGTGATAATTTTTGATCATTTAGGAATTTTGGATTTAAGTTTGATCTACATAAATCCTACTTTTCTATATTCGGCAATAGTCGGCGGATTGATAATGGGATTGGGATTTGTGATCGGCGGATTTTGTCCCGGCACAAGTGTTTGCGCTGCGGCAATTGGAAAAATTGATGCGATCGTATTTGTAGCAGGTTCATTTTTAGGCGTTTTTATTTTTGCAGAAGGATATCCGCTTTGGGAAAATTTATACAAAGCAGAAAATTGGGGCGGAGTAAGAGTTTTTGAAACAATGGGAATTTCACAATCATTATTTGCCTTGATGCTTGCAGGAGTAGCGCTTTTTGCATTCTGGATGGTTTCCATTGTTGAAAACAAAGTTAACGGAATTCAAAAACCGCATTTTAGAATTACTCCATATTACATTGCTTTGGCTTCAATTGGCGGATTTATAATGATCACCGCATTTGTATTGAATCCAAATAAAACTGAAATTTTAAATGAAATTGAAAATGAAAGTGGAACACAAAATTTCAAATTTAATTATATTGATTCAGATGAATTTGCTTATAGAATTTTACAAAAAGATAAAACAATGCAGATTGTAGATTTCAGAAAAAGTTCTGAATTCTTAAAAGGAAGTTTCCCTAAATCCGTTTCATTAACAATTCATAATCTATTTGAAAGGGATATTGAAAAAGTTCTTGCAGTTAATAATAAAGAATATATTTTTATTGCTGAAGATGAAGAAACTGAAAAAAAATCAGTATTAATTGCAAATAAATTAGGTTACGAAAATATCAGAATATTAAAAGGCGGATTGAATTTATTTAATCAGGAAATTTTGAACATCAAACAAAATGATTTTCAAAATATGAAAATAAATGAAACTACTTACAACTTCAGAGTGCGGGCGAGTGAGGAAATTCCGGTTTTAATTCAGCAAAATAAAAATGTAAAACCGGTTAAAAAAACAACTGCGCGTGCAATCGGCGGATGTTAATTTACATTTTTTATCTATAGGATTTTAAAAAGCTTCAGAAAATTCTGAAGCTTTTTTTTATATAGACTTTCTCGAAGTTAAAACATTTGAAACTATTTTAAAAAAATTCCATTCATGATTTTTAAATGTTTTTCATTCTTGAAAAATAAAACCCGATTTAATAAGTTAAAGCTTTAATATTTTTATGAACCGGTAATGTTGCGGTTTCGAGTTTAAATTGTTCAATTAAAATTTTCAGATCATGTGTCAATCTATTCAAATCTTCCGCAGCTTTTGCAATTTGTCCTGAGCCTTGTGCGTTTTGTTCAGTAACATTTGATATAAGTTCAATGTTTTTACTGATTTCCTCAGCACCTGAAGATTGTTCCTCACTTGAAGAGGCAACTTGCGCAACTATATCTGAAACAACCTGATTTACATTTAGAATGCTGTTTAATGCAACAGCAACTTCCTCAGTTAATTTCATCCCATTTTCAACTGCTATTTTTGCGGTTGCCATTGAACTGTCTGCCTCTTTTGCTTCATCCTGAATTGCCTTAATTGTATCAGCAATTTCCTTAGTTGCTTTTGTTGTACGTTCAGCAAGTTTTCTAACTTCATCGGCTACAACGGCAAATCCGCGTCCTTGTTCGCCTGCACGTGCAGCTTCAATTGCTGCGTTTAAAGCTAATAAATTTGTCTGATCGGCAATATCATCAATTACTTGAGTGATTTCACCGATTTGCTCGGTCTTACCTGCCAGAGAAGCAATCTTCGCTCCGGTAATTTTTGTTGAATCAACAATTCTTAACATTCCGTTTTTAGTTTCAACAACTTTTTGTGCACCGGCTTTTGCAGTATTACTTGCCAAAACAGAATTTTCAGCCGCCTTTATAACATATTGAGAGCTATCGATAATTGTAGTTGTCATTTGCTCAATTGCACCGGCAATTTCATTTGTTTTTTGAGATTGCTCTAAATTACCTGCAGCCATAAGTTCAGATGAAGAAAAAATTTCATTTGCCGCGCTTGCTGTTGCCTGAATTGCTTCTTTTACATCTGAAAGAGCGTGATTCATTGAATCACCAAGCTGATTGATACTTCTTTTTATAATTTCATGATCGCCTTTATAATCACCTTTTACTCTTATCGAAAGATCTCCTTTAGCCATGTCTTCCAAAACATCGCTGCCTTCTTTAACCGGAAGAATTACGGCATCTAAAGTTTTATTTAATCCTTCAACAATTTCTTTGAAGCTTCCGTTAAATTTAGTTTCATTTCCTCGGGAGGAAAGCTTTCCTTCAATAGCTGATTTTGTCAATAATTTAATTTCTGAAGTCAGATCCGTTAATGTAGAAATTAAAATATGGAAAGATTGACTTAATTCATCTTTTTCTGATAACGATTTTATATCAACATTAATTTCGCCATTTACAATTTTTTTAGCCGATGAACTGATAGACCTCTGATAAGAAATGATATTTCTTACAACACCAGCCAGCTCACCGATTTCATCATTACTTTCGTAAGGAACATCATTACTAAGATCTCCAACGGCTAAATTCTTTCCGATCCCGATTAAATTTTGCACAGGGACAACCACAATTTTGTGCATCATATAAATTATCAAAAGGGTAATTGTAATTCCCGGACCAAAAATAATAATCACATTAAAAACACTCATTCCGATTTGTCCTAAAATGAAAGCTAATTCACAATCAATTGCCACTGCCAAAAGCGTCATTCCGGAAAGTTTTGAAATTATACCTTTCCCGGCAATTTTTCTAATTACCAGCCAGATAAATCCGATTGATAAAGTTAATAAAATTGCCATTATAAGACTGTTATATATTAAAGTTGATGAAATCATTTTGAAATCCATTTAAGTTCAAATTAAATAAGATATTATGTGTTGTAATAATATTGTTTGAATAATCGAAAGATTAATGAAAGGGTTTAATTTTATAAAAGAAAAGAAGAAATTTAATTTTAGAATTTACTTAAAGATTAATTTTTAGACATATTGTTTTGATTTAGGATTTTAATATCAGATAAACTTTAAAGGATTTTATTCAATAATTTCCTGATCGAATAATTTTCCATTCATTTTTTGAAAAGTAATTATAAAAATGGAAAGGAATAAATAAAAGCCAGATAAAACTCAAAATTTTTCAAAAGTGAGAAATGAATTTATGAATTTAAAATAAAAAAAGCTTTCAAAATTGAAAGCTTAAAAGCGGAGGGGGAGGGATTCGAACCCTCGGTACAGGTTTACCCCGTACGACGGTTTAGCAAACCGTTGGTTTCAGCCACTCACCCACCCCTCCGTAGCTGAATATTTAGAAAGAAAATATAATAAAAAAATATTTAACTTAAAACAAATTAATAAAAAATTTCAAAACTCATTAAAAAAATAATTTCCATGAAGCCTTAAAATTTCTTCCTGCCTCAGGCATTATTGATTTAACTCTCGATAAATGATTTCTGTATTCTTTATCAAAAATATTTTCAACACCAAAAACTAAATTATTAATTGTGCCAGCTATTGGAAAATAATATTGAAAATAAAATCCAGCAATTGCATATCCTTTTGTAGGAAATTCAAATTGATCAACTTTATTTTGTTCCGCAACAATTTCCGTATTTAATCCAACTTGAAATTTTGATTTAGAAAATCTTAAATCAAAAATTGCCTTTAATGGCGGAATTGCCGGAAGGGGAGAATCTTCATTCTTAAAATTTCCTTCGGTGTAACTTAGTGTTCCGTTCAGTAAAAATGAGTTCAAAAAATTTATCTCCGCTTGAAATTCTGCTCCTTTTAAAATTGCCGGAACTCCACTTGTAGAAAAAACAGGCAGCAATGTACTGAAATTTATTTTTCCGGTATTTCTTGGAATAATAAAATATTCAAGGTCATTATAAAATAAATTCAAAAGGGAAAAGAACCCGTTCTTTTTATAATAAACAAAAAATTCAGTGCCGAATCCTTTTTCCAAATTCAAATCCGGATTTCCCGTTTCATAAGAATAAGCTGCTAAGTGCGGTCCTTCAGAAAATAATTCTTCTATTGAAGGAATTCTTGTTGATCTGCTTAAATTTGTCCCGAAATAAAAAGCGTTGCCTAAATCATAAATTAATGAAGCAGAGGCAGAAAACGAGCTGAAATTTCTTTCCCGGACATACCCTATTTTCGAATCCGGATCTTCTTTTTCAGGTTTAACATTTGAGCTTTCATATCTCATTGCAGTTTGAATATCAAAATTATTAAATGTAAAGCTTTCATATAAAAATGCGGAAAAATTTATTGATTTGGTTGGAGGAGTAAAAACATAGCCGCCGATATTAAAATCTTTTGATTCCGCTGATGCTCCCACTATTCCTTCATTATTTTCATTCAACTTATGATGAAGTTTAAATTTTGATGTGTAATTTATAATTCTAAATTCAGCTCCAATTGCTCCGCTGTTTTCAAATTCCTGATGCCTGTAATAATTTCGATTAAAATCTAACGTGAAAGATGTTATAATCTTACTTTCAAAATTTAGTTTTAATTTACCGTTGATTTGTCTTTTAAACATTGAAATATCTGCTCCAAAAGGATGTGCTCCCACAAATCCACCTGGAATTCCATAATCTGATTTATATTCTCTAACTGATGCTCCCACAAATCCGAATTTATTTATGTAAGTAAATCCGGTGCTGTAACCGAAAGTATGGATTTCAGAGTTCTGCAATTTACCTATTGGAGTTGAAAGATTTCCGGCAGATTTTCTCGTGATTTCACCTCGAATTACAAAATGATCAATAGGAATTTCAGTTGCAAAAGAATTATGAATTCCGGAATTTACAGATTCACCTAATGCTCCCAAATTACCCGTTACATTTTGAGGAATAATCTCAGGAATTTCACCTCGCAGTAAATTTACGATTCCGCCGATTGTAGTAGATGATTCGGTTAAGACTTTAGGACCCCGGAGCACTTCAATTCTTTCGGCGGTTGAAGGATCAACCGTTAATGCGTGATCAGGCGATGAACCTGAGAGATCGTTAACTTTATTTCCATCTTCACTTATTAATACTCTTTCTCCGCTTAAACCTCTTATAACCGGTCTTGCCGGAGCAGGACCCATAGATCTTACGGAAAGTCCGGTTTCGTTTTTCAATGTTGCAGCCAAAGTTAATCCCAATTCCCTTTGCAGATCTTTTCCTTTTAAAACATTTGCACTTTGATGAATGTCATCAAAAGAGGAATTAACATGTTCACCTGTAACTACAACCGCATCGGAAGTAATTGCCATCGGAAACAAATGAATTATTAGATCACTCGATTTTCCTTTTATTTCAATTTTTTTTGAAACTGTTTTAAAACCGATATGAGTAACCGTCAAATTGTAAACTCCCGGTGGAATTTTATTAAACTCAAATCTTCCTTTATTATCGGTGGCATCAAATAAATTTAATTCCGGAATTTGAACAATTGCATTTTCAAGCGGTTTGTGATTTTCGCCATTGATCACAATTCCGCTCACACTTTTTATCAATCCATTTGCAAAGAAAGCAGGAGAAAGTAAAAGCAAGATCAAAAAAGATTTCCATGGTAAAATGTGGTTTTTAAAATCTAATAAAGTTTTCATTTTTACTTAAACCACCGGAAGCGGAAATTTAGCAGATAAAAATCCTATTGAATTTTCTAAATTAAATTTGAAATTCAGATTCCCGGTTTGAAAATTTATGCCGGCTTTTTTGTAATTCCTTTCATCTTTTTCAAAAGGAATTCTTTTACCTATTTGTTTTCCAAATCCGGTAGAATCATTGTTTATCACAACAGGAATTTTCGGAGTTCTTACATCAACATGTCCGGCGTGCATAATAAATAATTCAATATTTGTTTTACCTTCATTTTTACCTTTAAGATAAAATGCCCAATCACCGGGAGCATTTTGAATTATTTCCAATTTAGATGTATCCTCAATTGCCCAATTGAACGACTGATCCGGATCTTCCGGAGCATTTAAAACATCTTTTTGCCCATCCAAAAATTTAACGGAATATTGATCAGATAAAACATTTACGGCAGCAAAAAGTGTATCACTAATTTCCAAACCGTTCCAATTTTTTTGAATTTCACCTTGCCAAACTACTAAAACCGGTGCATTTGAAGCATCATTAATTACCCATCCTTCCGGATCAAAATGTTCCGATTGGGGAGTAACAGGTTCGCTTTCATCACTGCATCCTGAAAATCCTGCGAATACAGAAATTATTAAAAGCAAAAATAAAAATGATGATTTGAAAATTGATTTTTTGAGTAACATTTTTCACTCCAAAACTTTAAAATGATATAAAATTTTTTAAAAGATTTTAAATAGTAAATCTTTTGATCAAAAAGATTTTATTTAAATAAATAAGATTAAATCCATTTGAAAAAGATAGAATCAATAAATTGAGAAATTTGTAAAGTCAGGAGTAAAAAGGGGGAGCGCGGAGTGAACTTATCTTAAAATGATCAGCAAGATTAAATCTAAAATCATTATTAATTTCTATTTCCCGATTATCAGGGAAAATTGTTATATCGGCAAATAAATCATTTTGATTTGATGATAAGGAACTCATCAAATTATGAATAAAACAAAATCCATTATGATCAAATCCTGAAATTCTTTCTACCGAGAAATTTACTTCATCGCTTTTAGACGGAAAAGTTTCAAATTGATGAGTATGAAAAGTTCCAATCGAAAAGAAAATAAAGTAAACCAAAAGAAACAGAATATTAATTGTTCGATATGTTTTTCCAGTTCTAAACATAAAATCAAATTTAAAAAAGAAAATCATAATTACAAATTTTGTGTTTTCGACTTAACGACTACTTAAATATTTACTTATTGAATATTTTTTTTAACTTATTATAAAAATCATCATTTGAGGAGCCGGCTATGGGAAAAACCAAGAAACTTTCAGGAGAAGTTTTTTATCCTTCCGAAGAAATAATTAATTATGCGCATGTAAAAGACTGGGAATCTTTCCGTAATTCTGCCGAAAAAAATTTAGAGGCATTTTGGGAAAAAGAGGCCAATGAACTTGAATGGTTTGAAAAGTGGGATAAAGTTTTAGATGATTCTCAAAGACCTTTTTATAAGTGGTTTACGGGAGCCAAAGTAAATATTGTACATAATTGTTTAGATAGGCACACTAAAACATTCAGGCGTAATAAGTTAGCTTTAATCTGGGAAGGTGAAAACGGGGAGTTCCGTTCATTTTCGTATTTTGCATTAAGAAGAGAAACTTGCAGATTTGCAAATGTATTAAAAAGTCTTGGTGTGCAAAAAGGAGATAGAGTTACATTGTATATGGGCAGAATTCCTGAGTTGATGATTGGTATGCTTGCATGTGCACGGATTGGAGCGATACATTCAGTAGTTTACGGCGGATTTTCTGTTGAGGCGCTTCATGAAAGATTGGAAGACAGTCAAAGTAAAGTTTTAATTGTGGCCGATGGGGCATATCAACGTGGTAAAATTGTTCCCTTAAAACAAATTGCAGATGAAGCATTGCAAAGAGCTGCTACTGTGGAAAGTGTTTTAGTAGTAAAACGAACTGGCGAAAATGTAAATATGGAATTTGGAAGGGATATGTGGCTTCATGAATTGGTAAATCTTCCCATAGCGAATAATTCATGTAATATTGAGGTAATGGATGCGGAAGATCCTTTATTTATTTTATATACTTCCGGAACAACAGGAAAACCGAAAGCAATTTTGCACACACACGGCGGTTATATGGTTGGAGGTTATTCTACTTTAAAATATGTA
>CBDUBH010000110.1:0-10286 GCA_965365345.1 uncultured Melioribacteraceae bacterium | reverse complement strand
ATTTTGTTGTTGCTGAGCCGGGCAGTTTCACTTTTTTATCCGATGAATTAAGGAAATAAAATTAATGATTCCCGTTTTATTCAGAATTGGCGGAATTCCGGTTTACAGTTACGGACTTATGCTCGGAATTGCGTTCATAGTTGCAAGTTACATTTTATCAAAAGAATTAGAACGCAAAAAAATGAATCCCGATTTCGGCAGTGAAATTACATTGCTTGCCATTATTTTCGGGATTGTCGGCGCAAAACTTTTCAGCGTTCTGGAAAATTTCAATTCATTTATGCAGGATCCACTCGGACAAATATTTTCACCGGGCGGATTAACTTTTTACGGCGGATTTATAATTGCCGGCGTTGCAATTTTTATTTATCTGAAAAGAAAAAAAATTCCGTTTCTTGTTATGGCAGATTCCGTTGCGCCATCATTGGCAATCGCTTACGGAATTGGAAGAATCGGCTGTCATTTAGCAGGTGACGGCGATTACGGATTACCTACAAATTTGCCGTGGGGAACAGATTACAGTAACGGAACTGTTCCGCCATCTTATGCATTTAGAGGAAGCGAAATCGCAGCGCAATTCCCAAATGGAATTGTACCTGATACAACCCCGCTTCACCCGACTCCAATTTACGAATTTTTAGTTGCGCTTATAATTTTCGGAATACTTTGGAGCATGCGTAAAAAAAATATGCCCGATGGAAAAATTTTCGTTTACTATTTAATTTTATCTGCAGCTGCGAGATTTTCAGTTGAATTTTTAAGATTGAATCCTGAACTATTTTTAGGACTTTCACAAGCGCAATTGATTTCAGTTGTGATGATAGGAGTTGGAATTTACGGATTGTATTATTTTAATGCTCATCCGGAATTAGTAAAATTCAATCCGCCACCGTATACTCCGAAGAAAGATGCAAAGATAAAAAAATAGAAAGATTAGTGCCGAAGGCATCCCTGGGGGAAAAAATGAAAGAATATAAACATTAAGTTGTCATTGCGAGCGAAGCGAAGCAATCTCTGATTCTTATTTATTTTGTCATTTCGATGTGAAGCGAGAAATCTTTTTTGTAATTAAACTGAAAACTACAAACTATAAACTGAAAACTAAAAATGAATTTAATAATCGGACGCAAACCCGTAATTGAAGCAATAAAATCGGGCGAAACAATTGAAAGAATTTACATTCTGCAAGGACAAAAAGGTCCCGCAATAATTGAAATCTTCAAACTTGCAAAGCAGGCAAAAATAAAATTAAATGAAGTCCCTGCCGGAAAATTCAAATCGCTTTCACTTGATCCGAATACACAAGGTGTAGTTGCATTTAAAGCAACACAAAATTATTATGAGCTTGAAGAAATAATCCGCGAAGCAAAAAGATCTGAATTTCCTTTGATCTTGGTTTTGGATGAAATTCAAGATCCGCATAATTTAGGCGCAATAATCCGCTCGGCAGATTGCTCGGGCGTTGATGGAATTGTGATCACTAAAAACAATTCTGCAACCGTTACTGAAACCGTAGTAAAAACTTCCGCAGGCGCAACCGAGCATGCAAAAATTTGCAAAGTAAGTAATCTAATTCATGCTTTGGAAGAATTGAAAAAAGAAGGATTCTGGATCTTCGGTTCAAGTCTTGAAGGCACAAAAAATTATAATGAAGTTGATTACAAAATGCCTGTTGCGTTAGTTGTTGGAAATGAAGAAAAAGGAATCCGCAGACTTACCGTGCAAAATTGCGATGTGCTTGTAAAAATTCCAATGAAAGGAAAAATACAATCCTTAAATGTTTCGGTTGCAACCGGAATTTTACTGTTTGAAATTATGAGGCAGCGGGGAAGTTAAATAAACAAACAATAAAATTTCTCATGTCACTCCGGCTTGTCCGGAGTCTTTCCCATTTGCGATTCATCTAATTCGATGAATCAAAGTTTTTTCTTCACTCAAATTATTTCATATCGCTTTCATTTACTGGAAATCCTTTCGATAAATATTCGCTTTCAATTTAACGTATAAATATCTACATTTTTATTCGAAATTATTTTTATGTTAAGCGTATAATTTTTTAACTACAAAAATGATAAAGGAAAATAGTTCTTGAAACAGGTTTTTATAAAAGATAGAATATTTAGTAGAATAGATTTTAAAAAAGATCCGCCGGAATTTGATGAATATGAAAACTGCACATTTCAAAATTGCGATTTTTCAAATTCGGATCTTTCCAAAATTAAATTTTATGATTGCAAATTTAACGGCTGTAATTTGAGTCTGGCAAAACTTAATAAAACTTCACTTCAGGAAATAAAATTTATAAACTGCAAAATGCTGGGACTTCAATTTACAAATTGCAGCGAGTTCGGAATTTCTTTTTCATTTGAAAACTGCGTTCTGAATAATTCATCATTTTACAAAATGAAAATTAAAAAAACTGATTTTAAAAATTGTGAACTTAGTGAAACTGATTTTACAGGGTGTGATCTTTCAAATTCAACTTTTGAAAATTGCGATTTGCGTTCGGCAATATTTGACAGAACAATTTTAGAAAAAACCGATTTCCGAACTTCATACAATTATTCAATTGATCCGGAAAATAACAGAATAAAAAAAGCAAAATTTTCTTTAACCAGCGTTGCGGGATTATTGGATAAACACGATATAACAATTGAATGAATTGATAATAAATTCAAAATATTAAATTCAGGAAATAGCTCCTATCTCTGCAGAAAATAAATTGAAATTAAAATCTTACAGAACTACACATAGTAATTTACTAATATGACCTGCTATTCATAAACTCGAGAAAATTATTTAGTGAAATATTTTGTTTATTTAATTAAATTGATCGTATTATTATATAATAATATTCGCAGAAGATCGGAATAAACACAATCAATATGACTAAGATTGAATAATTGTATTGTGGAAAATAACAAAACAAAACATCAATAAATATAAAAAGACTATGAAACATATTTTGATTTTGATTCTTTTAATTATAACCATCCCGGCTTTTGGGCAATCAAAGCAGGAAAAGAACACATTGAAATTAAACCCAAATTATGACAAGTTATTAGCCGAAAAATCAGGCGGTGATGATTATGGGATGAAAAGTTATTTTTTTGTAATTCTGAAAACGGGCAAAAATACTGGTGCGGATAAAGAGGTTATAAACGAAAGTTTCAAAGGACATATGGAAAATATTAGTCGCCTGGTTGAAGAAGGCAAATTAATAGTTGCGGGGCCTTTGGGAAAGAATGAAAACAATTATAGAGGTATTTTTATTTTGAATAATATAAATACGGTTGAGGAAGCAAAAGAGTTGTTACAAACTGACCTTGCCATAAAAAACGGACTGTTAGCCTACGAAATATTTACTTGGTATGGCTCGGCTGCACTTCCCGAATATTTACCTTTTTCAGACAGAATATGGAAGTTAAAACCTTAGAATAATTATGGATAAAGCAACATTAACAATGATCGTAAATCTGCATAAGCAGACAGGTAAATCTTTGGATCAATGGATCAACATTGTGAAAAATGAAAACTTCACAAAACATAGTGAAATTATAAATTTTCTTAAAGAAAATCACGGGTTAACTTACGGATTTGCAAACCTGATTGCCCACAAATCAAAAGGTTCTGATGCAGGTTCGGCAGAAGATCAAAATGAATTGATTACAAAACAATATCAAGGGAAGGAAAATCTTAAACCGATATATGATAAACTAATTTCTGAAATTCAGACTTTCGGAAATGATGTTGAAATTGCGCCTAAAAACTCTTATGTAAGTTTCAGACGCAAAAAACAATTTGCAATTTTGAATCCCGCCACAAAAACACGCTTTGAAATCGGTATCAACTTAAAAGGACAAGAACCATCTGGAAAATTAGAAGCAGAAAAACCTAATTCAATGTGTTCGCATAAGATAAAAATTTCCGGAGTTTCAGAAATTGATAATGAAATTATTTCATGGATAAAAACAGCTTATGAAAATGCAGGATAAAATTTGATCAAAATGAAAAAACTAATATTTGCCGTTTGTATTTTGATTTCTTTTTCATTTGGTTTTGTATTTAAATCATTCACATTAAAAGAACAAAATGAAGATAAAAAAATGAAAAGAGTAACAGGAATAGGCGGAATTTTCTTTAAGTGTAAAGATCCGCAAAAAATGAGAGAGTGGTACCAAAATCATTTAGGACTTAACACAAATGAATACGGAACTGTGTTTGAATGGTTTCAGGGTGCAGACAGTACAAAAAAAGGATTTACCCAATGGAGTCCGTTTTCGGAAACTACCAAATATTTTGAGCCATCAAAAAAAGATTATATGATAAATTACCGCGTTGAAAATATTGAAAAACTTGTAGAGCAATTGAAAAAAGAAGGCGTTACCATTGTTGATGAAATTGAAAGTTTTGAGTACGGAAAGTTCGTTCATATTCTTGATGTTGAAGGAAACAAAATTGAACTTTGGGAACCTGATGATATTGAATTTGAAAAATTAGGTGAAAGTATAGGAAGCAAAACCACGAAGTAAAAATTAATTAGAGAGTGAAAAGAATAATAAACCAATTACTAATTCATTAATATTATTTTCCATTTTTATGTTTTGGTAAATGAGTAAAAGCATTATAAAAGCTAAACAGCGATCCAGGTTTTTTCTTATTATGGGATTAGTGGGACTCTCAGCTATTTTTATTGGTTTTTCCAAAACATTTTTTATACCTGTTGCAGAAAATAATTTTAATGCTCCTTTTTCTATTTATTTTCATGCTTTACTTTCTTTCTTATGGGTTTTGCTTTTCACTTTTCAAGCGTATTTAATTAAAATAAATAAACATAAACTACACTTAAAACTTGGAGTTGCTGGATTATTAATTGCTGTGGGAGCCGCTTTAACATTAGCTCCTGTTGCAAAATTTGTAATAGTAAGAGATCTGAATAACGGTTTGGGCGAAACCGCCTATTCAATGGGAGTCGGACTTTTAACTACGGGAATAATCTTTTTATTATTAGTTGCGTTGGGTTTGCTTTACTGTAAAAAAGTACAATTCCACAAAAGATTTCTTTTATTGGCAACAATAGTTTTACTTTGGCCGGCATGGTTCAGGTTCCGTCATTTCTTTCCTGAAATTCCCCGTCCTGATATTTGGTTCGGAGTTGTATTAGCCGATTCTCTAATTATTATTACATGGATTTGGGATAAAGTTAATAACGGTAAAGTTCATCATGTACTTCTGTACTTTGGAATTGCAATAATATTAGAGCAAAGTTTTGAAGTAATAATGTTTGATTCACCCTTATGGAGACTTACCGGGAAGTTTATTTATAATATTTTTTGATAAAGTGTTTAACTTACCAAAAAGAATAATTAAATATGAAAATCAGAAATAAATTGTTTAATTTTTTTATTTGGTGGGCTGTAATCGGTTTTAGTATTTGGATGGGTGGAACAATTTTCAGCATGTCCGTTATAGTTCCGATGTGGAGCGAAGCGCCGCCGGAATCAATAATTGAATTTTTTGGCGGAACGAGTTTTAATAAATATATTTATAATTTTTTCGGGCCGCCGTGGATGATAATCAGAAATCTTCCTGTTTTAATTGCATTAATTTTGGGATGGCAAAGTAAACAGCACAGAAAATATCTCAGTGTAACTTTATCAACAATTATTCTTGGAATAATATTTACACTTTTATACATGTATCCAATAAATGAAATTTTAATGACACAGGCAGGTGCAGGAAAATCTTCAAGTGAAATTCAATCTCTTGTTTATAAATGGATCTTTGCCGATAGATTAAGATTTATAATTATGTTTGTCGGATATATATTTTTGCTAAAAGCATTCAGATTAAAAATTCCCTGATCAATTTTGATCCTTCCGTTAATTACCACAATATAAATATTTCAAATTCCTAAGTATAAAATCTGTCTTTTATGTAGATAAAACTGCATGGATTGATTATTAAATATCAATTAATTACAATGAAATCAAAATTGACCGATTGAAATTTCCATCTGATCAAATTTCACAGGATGATTTTGTTCCGAATTTATTGCTGATAATTATTTAAGATGCATCTTAGAGAATAAATATTTTGTAAGGGTTGGATCGTATTTTTTCACTTAAACAAAACTGGAATCATGCAAAAAGAAAAATGGCCTGAACTTAATTTTGAAAATGGAAAAGCTACATATCATACAATTCATTTGTGGACACAGATTATCGGTAAAATAAAATTAGCTTCAATGCCATGGATAAACCATTCCTGGCATGTAACTTTAATTGTTACTCCAACCGGACTTACAACCGGAAATATTTTTTCAAATGAAAAACATTTTCAGATAAATTTGAATTTTCTGAAACATCAGTTAGAAATTATAACAAGTAAAAATGAAGAAAAAATATTCAGTTTAATTTCTTTATCCGTTTCGGAGTGTTACAGAAAAATTTTGGAAACGTTAAATGAATTGGGAATAAAAATTAAGGTAAATCCTATTCCAAGCGAAATGGAAAATGAAATGCAATTTGATAAAAATGAACACAATTCTTATACGCCGGAAGTCGTAAATTCATTTCATATTGCATTATTAAATTCATACGAGATATTTACAAAATTCAGATCAGAGTTTACAGGTAAAAGCAGTCCGGTTCATTTTTTCTGGGGAAGTTTCGATCTTGCGGTTTCCCGCTTTTCTGGAAGAACCGCTCCTGCACATCCAGGCGGAATACCAAATCTGCCTGATTGGGTTGCACGCGAAGCATATTCTCATGAAGTAAGCAGCTGCGGATTTTGGCCCGGCAGTGCAATAGTTCCATTCGCGGCTTTTTACAGTTACATCTATCCCGAACCGGAAGGATATAATTCTTATAAAGTAAGTCCGGAAAGCGCTTATTATCACAAAGATCTAAGGGAATTCATTCTTCCTTATGAAGATGTACGAAAAGCAGAAGATCCGGAGCAAACATTAATGGATTTTTTAAAATCAACTTATAATGCTGCGGCAGATTTAGCGAAATGGGATAGAAAAAATTTGGAGAAGTAAAAGATCAAAATAGAATAAATGAAAACTAATAAATTTTTGAAAGGATGAAATATGAAAAGTTTGGATGGTAAAGTAATAATAATAACAGGCGCGGCAATGGGTTTAGGACTTGCAGCAGCAAAAGAATTCGCATCACAAGGCGCAAATCTTGCACTCGTAGATTATAACGATAAAGGATTGCAAGAAGCAAAAAAACAATTAAGTGAAGAATTTCCGGCAGTTAAATTAATCACGGTTGTTGCGGATGTTTCCAAAGAAGAAGCTGTTAAAAATTATGTTGATGAAACTGTAAAATCATTTGGGCGAATTGATGGACTTTATAACAACGCCGGCATTGAGGGCAAGCAAGCCGGAATTACTGAGTACGATGTAAACATTTTCAAAAAAGTTGTTGATATAAATATTATGGGCGTTTATTACGGAATGCGTTATGCAATTCCGGTAATGCAAAAACAAAATTACGGTAGGATCGTTAATGTTGCATCTGTCGGTGGCATTCGAGGAGTTTTAAATCAAGTTGCTTATGTTGCAAGTAAACACGCAGTTTCAGGGATGACAAAAAACGCTGCACTTGAATTCGGAAAATACGGAATAATTACAAACGCAATTGCGCCGGGAGCAATTCTTACTCCAATGGTTGCAGAAGCTTTTAAACAAGTTAATCCGGATGATCCGAAAGCAGCTGAAACTGAATATGCGCAACGCAATCCGCTAAAAAGATTAGGATTACCAAACGAAGTTGCAAAAGTTGTTGCATTTCTTTTAAGTGAAGATGCTTCATATTTGAATGGACAGACAATTGCAATTGATGGCGGCGAATCGAATATTTACGGAAATGCATAATAAAAAATTAGATTCAATAAATAATTTAAAACAGAAAATAATTGATATGGAAATTAAACAAACTAACAGCGAAACTAATGGTTATTTTACAGCAGAAAAAAACGGAGTAGAAGCCGGAAGAATGACTTACGAGTGGGAAGGAAAAGATAAATTTATAATTGACCACACGGAAGTTAAGCCCGAATATAAAGGGCAGAATATCGGTAAGCAAATGTTAATGGAAGCCGTTGCCTTTGCCCGCAAAAATAATTACAAAATAATTCCGGTTTGTCCATTTGTAAAAAGTATGTTTGAAAGAAACGATGAAATTAAAGATGTTTTGGAATGAACTTATATTCTAAAAAAAAAAGAAATTAAATATTTTTTTCGTTTAAAAGTTAAATTCTTTTATTATTAATATAATTATTAATTTAAATTATCTTTAATCAAAAATTGATATGTAATTATTTGACCAAAGCAATAATTTCCGTTAATATAAATGCAAATAATAAAAGTCCCGCAAAACGAAATCAATTCATTTCGCTTGGAATATCTAAACAAACTTCCTGAATTTCAGGAATTGTATTTGGAGCTTTTAGTAAAAGATTCTGATTTATTTAATATCATAATTGACGACAATACGACCGGTTACGCCGCAAAAACAAATGAGAATATCTTAATTGAGTTTTATTTAAAAGATAATTTCATTTCCGGTTGCGAAAACATTTTTAAAAGCGTAATGGAAGAATTATCAATTTCTAAAATTTACTGCAAATCATTTGACTTTCTGCTTTTAAACTGCTGCCTTGTTTCAAATTATCCTTATAAACTAATTGGAAGCTTATACAGAGATTATTTCGAAAAGGAAAATTTTTTCAAAAATGAACTTAAAATCAGAATTGCAGAAATTACTGATTATGAATTTTTATTGCAACAAAAAGATGGATTGTACGATTCTCCCGAAGAGCTTGAATATTTCATAAAAGGAAAAAACATTTTGATGTTTTTCAAAAATGAAAAACTTGCAGGCTGCGGATATTTAATAAAAGTTCATGATGAATTTAAATTTTATGATATCGGAATGTGGGTAAATCCGGATTTTAGAAAACAGGGAATTGCAACTCAAATAATTTCATATCTGAAAATCTTTTGCATCCAAAATAATTGGGAACCTATTTGCGGCTGCGCAATTGAAAATATTGCATCCCAAAATACTCTCGAAAATAACGGATTTTACAGTAAACACAAATTGATAGAATTTATTGTAAAATAATTTCTGTATTTTGTTTAATGTTTTAAATTACCAAAATATTAACCGGAAATTTTATAACTAATAATCAAAGATTTTCAATATGGAAATGAGTTCTGAAAGTTTAATGTTTGCATTTGGTTTAACGCTGTTTGCGGGTTTAAGTACGGGCATCGGAAGCGTTATGTCTTTCTTTTCGAAAAAATTTAATCCGTATTTTTTATGTGGCGCTTTGGGATTTTCCGCCGGAGTTATGATCTATGTATCTTTCGTTGAAATATTTTTCAAAGCAAAAACTTCTTTAAGTTTATCACTTGGCGATAAGACCGGTTATTTTATTACTGTAATTTCTTTTTTCAGCGGAATTGCTTTGATCGCTTTGATTGATAAATTAGTTCCATCTTATGAAAATCCGCACGAAATTAAGAATATTGATCCCGAAAATGTTAAAGCTGAAAAAGATAATAATAAATTAAAGAGAATGGGAATTTTTTCGGCGATAGCAATTGCAATACACAATTTTCCCGAGGGACTTGCAACTTTTATGAGTGCGCTGAATGACCCGGCTTTGGGTATTAGTATTGCGGTTGCAATTGCGATACATAACATTCCCGAAGGAATTGCAGTATCAGTACCGATTTACTATTCAACAAAAAGCAGAACAAAAGCATTTAAATATTCTTTTCTATCAGGATTGGCTGAACCGGTTGGCGCAATTGTCGGGTTTTTTCTTTTGGGTGCATTCTTCAATGAATTAACTTTCGGGATAGTATTTGCAGGTGTTGCGGGAATTATGGTCTATATTTCACTTGATGAATTATTGCCGACTGCCGAGGAATACGGAAAACATCATATTGCAATTGGCGGTTTGATTGCGGGAATGTTGATTATGGCTACCAGTTTACTACTTTTCGTTTAAAGAAAATTTCGATCTGTTTATTTAATGTAATAAATTTTGTTATCTTGAAAATAATATGAATAAAAATTAATAAACTAAAATGACTCTATTATTAATCTATTTGGGAATCGCATTATTCACTTCATTTTTATGTTCAATTATGGAAGCTGTTTTGCTTTCAACTCCATTTTCTTATTTAAAAGCAAAATCAGAACAGGGCAATAAATCCGCAGATCATTTTATACAATTAAAAGAAAACATTGATAAACCTT
>CBDUBH010000109.1:0-10307 GCA_965365345.1 uncultured Melioribacteraceae bacterium | reverse complement strand
TAACTTTAAATTACGGAATTGACATTCGCGCAGGAAATGATCTGAATGTTTATTCCGTAACCTCCGGAGAAATTTCCGCAATAAATTGGGTCCCGGGTTACGGCAGCGTAATCATTATAACGCATAGAAACGGCTTTAGAAGCGTTTACGGACATCTTGCCGAGATATTCGTTAAAGAAGGCGATAACATTGACGAAGGCGCTTTAGTCGGCAAAGTCGGAGAAAGTCTGGAAGGCTTTGTTCTTCATTTCGAATTATGGATCGAAAGAAATTATCAAAACCCGGAAGTTTGGCTCTCCCGAAAATAATCACTTGTTTATTTTAATCTTCAGGTTAACTTTTTTACAATGACCAAAATAATTTTGTTCTTTTCAAAATTTTATATACGATAATTATAATCCGGGATTTAATTTCAATATTTTTAAAAAGATTAGGGAAATAAAAATATTTAAAAGGATTTTTGAAAAATTATAAATCTTTTTCATAATTTTGTTTTCAAATTTATTCCGGAAAATAATTATCCCGAAAAATTCTTTCGATCTGAATTCTTTCATTCAAAAATTTTCTACCAGTAAATAATCCGGAAAAATTCTCGATAATTTCAAAATTGAAAGAATTTTGTTTTGAACTTTTAGGCGGCGCAAATGAAAAAATTATTTTTATTTTTACTTGTTTTATTCGGCACGGGCTTTGCCCAAAATCACGGCTATTATCGTGGTCCCGATGGAGGCCCAATAGGCGGCGGTTTGGGAATGACCTGGATTGATGGTAAACCTCATTATTCAATTTTCTTTAAACCTGAAATCTCTATTGCAAATTTCGGATTAGGAATAAATTTACTTTTGGAATATGATAATCAGGGAACTCTTCGCACTGAAAGTTTTGACGAAGTTGCCGATTATTTAAGCATAATCCGTTACGTTAGATACGGACATAAACAAGATCCTTTTTATGTAAGATTCGGCGCGCTTGATTACGCTACCTTAGGGCACGGCAGCATTATGAATCTTTACAATAACAGTCCGAGTTTTGATTCAAAAGGAATTGGATTTGAATTTGACTGGGATTTTGAAAATTACGGATTTGAAATTGTTTACGGAAATTTAGCAAGAAAAGGCGTTGCCGGAGTTCGCGGTTATGTTCGCCCTTTGAAATTTACGCCCGCTGCTGAAATTCCGGTTATCAGCAATTTGGAAATCGGCTCATCTTACGCTGCGGATTTTAACGATTATGCCGGAATTACACAAGTCGCTTTCGATTCATCTTCAAATAAATTGCAAATTATTGAAGATAAAGGAATAATGGAAGTTGTTGGATTGGATTTAGGTTTGCCTATTAGACTTTCACAATTTTTCAAATTCACTCCGTATTTTGATTATGCAAAAATTGTTGATTTCGGAAGCGGAACTGCTTTAGGATTTATGTTTGATTTTTCGGGAGTTGGACTTGCAACGGTAAAAACAAAATTTGAAAGAAGATTTAACGGCGAAAATTATTTGCCGGGCTATTTCAATTCATTTTATGAGATCGAAAGAATTTCAGTTGATCCGAACAGTTCAAATTCATACTTCACCGGAAATTTCAGTAAAGCAGCAGTGCTAAAAAATATGCAATCAATCGGAAACGGATATTACGGTGAACTTTTTATTCAGATATTAAATACATTTGATATTTTGGGAAGTTATCAAAGATTGGATGATAAAGCCAACAGCGGAATTTTACATTTAAGCACTGATATTTCTCCTGCTGATGCATCTTTTCTTTTGCGACTTGGTTATGATAAAATCAGAATTGAAAATGAAGAAGATCTTTTTAAATTAGATGACCGATCATATTTATACAGCGAAATCGGATACAAACCAATTCCTTACATTTTAGTTTCGATGGTTTACAATTGGACTTTTTCGCCGGTTCGCGATGCAGATAAAAGAATTATACGCTACGAACCGCAAAGAAGAATTGAGCCGCGAATTTCATTTGTTTATCCTTTGAGTGTAAATTCAAAATGATTTTTTCGAAAATAATTTTATTTTGAAATTATATGCCGTATTTAAAATACGGCATTTTTATTTTAAATATGGATTTGAAAAATGAGCAAAGCGGTTTTTCCTGTTTGGATTAAACAATTAAAAAATAAATACAAAGAAGAATTTCAAAAAATTCCAGAAACGATTTGGAAAAAATGGCTTATTGATTTAACGATTGCGTGGATTATTTGCACAATAATTTTTTCCATCGGAATGATAATTTTTAAAAGTTATTCGGAAAATTCAAGCGAAATAGAAATTCTGAATTTAATTGTTGAATATTCTCCTATAAAATTCGATTACGCAATTTGGCTTGAAACTCCCGGCAATTCGGTTTTCCTTATTCCTGTTGTATTTACAGCGGCAATAATTTCGCTATATAAAAATAAGCCGTTGCAATCATTGAACGTAATCTCATCAATCGCAATGGTAAGTTTAATTGTTTTAATCGGCTGGCTTTCCTGGAACAGGGCGCGTCCCGATTTTATTGAAGCCGGAATTGCAGCACCGCAACTTCATTCATTTCCATCAGGACATGCGGCATTATCTACAGCAATCTTTGGATATCTTTTTTACTTGTGGGGAAAAGCATCAAAATCTTTTATTGAAAAGGTAATTGTTTTTTTACTTTGCACTATGATAATTTTAACAATTTCAATTTCAAGATTGGTTTTGGGAACGCATTGGCCTTCGGATATTTTTGCCGGAATTTTCATCGGTTTGATGTGGCTTTTTACTTTAGTTTATTTATCTAAAAAATATCAATACTGAAAGAAATTTAAGAACTCAGAATTTCATAATTTCAATACAAATAAAATAAAACTCATTTTTTACGTCTGCTTTTTGCGTGTTGTAAACAATTTAAAACACAAAACTTTCCGGCTTATCCGGAATCAGACTTTTGAAATACTAAATTTGGAATAAATGATTTGAAAAAAGATTTTAAAAAATAAAACCTGATTTTCAAATTATAATTGGATGTAAATTATTAAAATTCAGCGGATATTTTCCAAAACAAATTTTTCTAAATTTTCAACGGTTTCAAAAATAAAATCACCGTTAAGTTCAATTACTTTTTCCTTTGCGTAACTATCCCAAACTACCGAAGCAATTTTTATACCGGCAGCGTGCGCGGCAATAATATCAGCAGGCGCATCACCGATTAGCAAAACTTTTTCCGGATTCAATTTGAATTTTTCTAAAAACATTTTAATTCCTTCCGGCGCTGGCTTATGTTCTTTTACATCATCGCCCGTAACAATTAAATCAAAATATTTAAAAATATCTAAAACCTCTAAAGTTATAATCGCAGCTTTTCTTCCTTTTCCGGTAAAAATTCCCAGCGGAAGATTTTCCTGCTTGATCTTTTGGATCAAATCTTTTATTCCCGGATAAATATCAGCCATTTCATTGTGATTTGCGTGATAAAAATCATAATAATCTTTATGAGCCGATTCAAAATTTTCGCCTGTCATTTCGCGCAAAATGTGATCTTCCGGCGGACCGAAAAGCGCAATAATTTCTTCATCTGTAAAAGTTTTATTTAAATATTTTTTTGCAATGTGATTGAACGAAGCAAAAATAAGTTCATTCGTCGAAGTTAAAGTTCCATCAACATCAAAAATAATTCCGTCAAAGTTTTTCATAATTCCCAAAATGAGTTAATAAATTATGCTTATTCAATTTACAAAAAAATTGATTTAAGAATTTAGAAAGGGATAATATTAAACATAAAATCTCAGATGAAAAATAAAATTTTATTAAAAGTCATTCCGGCTTGTCCGGAATCCTTCCTGACCTTAAATTTCCCAGTAAAAACGTGAAAATAAGAAAGTTTTTATTTTGAATTTCCTTAAAAGATTTCCCTCACCCTAACCCTCTCCCATAAATTGGCGAGGGAATTAAAAAGATTCCGGACAAGCCGGAATGACGGTTAATTTATAATTTTGTTTCAGGAAACTTAATTTTCATTCATATTAAAAATTACAATTTTTCCATCCATATTTGAAACAGCAAAATTTTCATCGTTTAATTTTATAATAGAATTTATTCTTGCCGTGCCTAAATTCAAAATTGTGCTGCCGGAATTTTCAAATATCTTAAAAACATCTCCGCTTTTTGAACCCACAAAAATCACACTATCATTCTCCACAATTTTTATCGGCATTGTGTCAAAACCGGATCTCAAATTAATTTCATTAATCAATTTTCCATCTTTTGCCGAAACAATAAAAACTTTATCTGATTGCGATTTTACAAAAATCTTGCTGCTGTCATTTGAAAGTGTAATCGATTCGCCCGCACTAAATTTATCTGTTTTCCAATTTGTTCTTCCAAGCAAAATATCAATCGCGTAAATTGTTTTATTCGGATGCGAAATAAAAATATTTTCAGAATTTTGTATAAAATTAAAAGATGCCGGCGAAAGTTTTACATCCTGAATTTCATTCCATTTCCAATTTAAAACTCCCGATCTTGCATCAATGCAAAAAACATTTCCTTCAACATTTTCAAAATAAATTTTATCCCGGTAAAAATGCGGCTGCGAAATTATCATAGATTTTGAATTTTCGCTTTGCCATAAAATTCCGAGAGAACTTAGATCATAGCAAAATAATTTTCCGGTTGAAGTTCCGAAAAGTATCGAAGTATTTTTATTATCGTTATCAATAATTACGCTTTTATCGCCTTTGAAATCAAAGATCAAAAATTGCGAAGTAATATTTTCACCAATTCCCAAAGTCTGAATTATTTCACCGCTGCTAATATTAAAAGTTGTAATATCGCCTTCAATTGTGGACACGATTAAAGTATTATCAGCGCCAACCGGCTGATTTAAAATTGTGCCGTAAACAAAACTTTCCCAGATTTTTTTACCATTTTCGTCAAAGCAATAAATAGTTCCATCTTTTGTGCAAGCGAAAATTTTATTCTGATAAAAATATAGAGGAGCAGATAAAGTTTTTTCAAGATTGATTTCTGTTAAAATATTTACATTAGAAAATTTTTGAGAGATTGAATCCGCTTCTTCAAAATTGATTTTCGGAATTTCCGAAGTTGAAATTTTTTGCGGATCTTTTTGATTGATATTTGAAATTGTTAAAGTATCATTTTTAATTTTTACTAAATTATAATTCCAATTAGCGGAATTTGAAAGCGGTATTAATTGAAATTGTTTTATTGTACTTTCGGATTTCAAAGAGTAATTATTTGCTGAAATTAAAATTGATTTTTTGCCGTTAAGCAAATTTAAAACTTCGTTAAAATTATCAATCGAATTATCAAAAGGATAAAATGAAAATAAAACGATTGTAGAATTTGAATCGGAATTTTCCAGTTTTTCTTCAATCCAACTCAAAGTTTCATTTGAAAAATGTCCGCCGCCGCCGCGCCAATCAATCAAACTGTTTAATCCTAAAACAATAATTTCATCTTTTTGAAAAAAGAAATTTTCTTCCTTACTGAAATCTAAAAATTTTCTTGTGGCAAATTCATTCCATTTTACATCTTGAACTCCGAGTAAAACAAATTTGCGGCTTTCCAAACTATCTAAAATATTTTGCGCGGATTCCAGCTGTTTTGAATTTCCCGATTTGCTTAAATTTCCTAAAACTACCGTAAAATCAATTTGATCATTTTGATTTAAATTTCTTACGGTTTCGGAAAACAGATTTTGAGATTTCGCGTCATCAATTTGCGGCTCTGAAATTACGGCAATTTTAATTTCTTGGGCAAAAGCCGTTAAGGAAAAAACCAAAATTAAAAAGAATATTTTATTCATATTTTTCACTTTTTATTTTACTTAAATTTAAATAATTAAAATTCTTTAAGAAAGTAAGAACTTTTTAATCTTTTAATTGTTTAAAACAAAAATAAAGGAATCTGCTTACAATTCATTTCATTGATATTGCTTAAACCGATGTATATATTTAAAGGCTAAATAATTTTCAGGATTGAATGGAAAACATTAGAAATTTTTGCATTATTGCCCACATAGATCACGGCAAATCTACAATTGCCGATTGCCTTTTGGAAAGAACGGGCGCGGTTTCCGAAAGAGAAGCTAAAGCTCAGCTTTTAGATGATTTGGATTTGGAGCGCGAACGGGGAATTACGATAAAATCCCATGCCATCCAAATGAAATATAAAACCAAAGATAAAAGAGATTTTACGCTTAATTTGATTGATACTCCCGGACACGTTGATTTTACTTACGAAGTTTCGCGTTCGCTTGCGGCTTGCGAAGGTGCTATTTTGATTGTTGATGCCGCTCAAGGCGTTGAAGCGCAGACAATTAGTAATCTTTATCTCGCAATTGATGCCGGACTTGAAATAATTCCGGTTATAAATAAAGTTGATCTTCCCAGCGCAATGGTTGATGTGGTAAAAGGTCAAATCATTGATTTGATCGGTTGCGATGAAGATTCAATAATTCTTGCAAGCGCAAAAGCAAAGATCGGGATTGATGAAATTCTGGAAGCCGTAATAGAAAGAGTTCCTGCTCCTAAAGGCGATCCGAATGCGCCGCTTCAAGCATTGATTTTCGATTCTGTTTTCGATCCTTATCGCGGAGCAATTGCTTATGTTCGTTTGGTTAACGGAACTTTGAAAACAAAAGACGAAATCAAGTTTTTTGCTACCGACAAAAATTATCTTGCCGAAGAAATCGGAGTTTTAGGATTAAAGAAAGTTAAAGCCAATGAACTTTCCGCAGGAAACGTTGGATATATAATTGCAGGTGTAAAAGATGTTCATGATACAAAAGTCGGTGATACGGTAACTCACGCAAAAAAAGGCGCTGAAAAACCTTTGGCCGGTTATCAGGAAGTTAAACCAATGGTTTACAGCGGACTTTATCCTACCAATAGTGATGAATATGAAGATCTTCGCGATGCTTTGGAAAAATTCAGATTGAATGATTCAGCCTTGGTTTACACTCCGGAAACTTCCGCAGCTTTGGGATTTGGATTCAGATGCGGCTTTTTGGGAATGCTTCACATGGAAATTGTTCAGGAAAGATTGGAACGCGAATTCAATCAATCCATTATTACAACAATGCCGAACGTTGAATATTATGTTTATAAAAAAAACGGCGATAAAATTATTGTTGATAATCCTGCTGATATGCCGCCGGTTGGCGATATTGATAGAATTGAAGAACCTTACGTAAAAGCTCAGATCGTTTGCCCCAGCGAGTATGTCGGCGCGTTAATGAAACTCGCTACAGATAAACGCGGAGTTTATATAAATACATCTTATATTGATCCTACAAGAGCGGATCTTCAATATGAATTTCCGCTTGCAGAAATTATTTTTGATTTTTACGATAAATTAAAATCTTTTTCACGCGGATATGCTTCTTTTGATTATGAATTTATCGGTTACCGCGAAAGTGAGTTGGCGAAACTTGATATTTTGATAAACGGCGATCAGGTTGATGCACTTTCCGTAATTGTTCATAAAACAAAATCTTATGATTGGGGAAAAAGAATTTGCGATAAATTAAAAGATCTGATCCCAAGACAAATGTTTGAAATTGCAATTCAATCGGCAATTGGAAATAAAGTAATTTCGCGTTCAACCGTAAAAGCATTGCGCAAAAACGTTCTTGCAAAATGTTATGGCGGTGATATTTCGCGTAAAAGAAAATTATTGGAAAAGCAGAAAGAAGGTAAAAAACGAATGAAACAAGTCGGAAATGTTGAAATTCCGCAAGAAGCATTTTTGGCAGTTCTGCAAATTGACGAAGAATAAGGAGAAAAATTAATTGTCGTTCAAAAATTCCGTACGCAGATTTTTCGGTATTCAAACTGAAGAAGAAAAGAAAAAAGTTTTAACTCCAACTCAAAAATTTTTAAGATCAGTAGAAACAATTTTGTTTGCATTGATCGGGGCGCTTATTATAAAAACATTTTTAATCGAAACCTCGCGAATCCCAACCGGCTCGATGGAAAATACAATTTTAACCGGCGATTTTGTTTTAGTTAATAAAATAATTTACGGATCATCAACACCGCGAAATATTCCTTTTACTAATGTCCGGTTGCCTTATATAACTTTTCCTGCATTCAGAGAACCTGAAGCAAAAGATGTGGTGGTTTTTGAATTTCCGGGATACAGAGATGATCTTAAAATGGATGAAGTTCAAAATTATGTAAAAAGATTGATCGGAATGCCGGGCGATACTGTTGAAATTATTAATAAAGTTGTTTTTGTAAACGGAAAAGAATTCTGGCGCCCGCCAAATATCAAATATATGGAACCTTATATTGAGCCGAAAGGTGTTGTCCGTCCTGATATTTTCCCGAAAGGCGCGCCCTGGAATGAAGATAATTACGGACCGATTGTTGTTCCTAAAAAAGATCAAATTGTAAATCTTACAAAAGATAATATTGAATATTGGCGGAATATTATTGATAGAAATTATGACAGGCGAGTTGTTGAAGTAAGAGGCGATAATGTTTTCATTGATGGAAAACAGACTTCAACTTACACCGTAACACAAGATTATTATTTTATGATGGGCGATAACCGCGATAACAGTTTGGATAGCCGTTTTTGGGGATTTGTTCCTCGCGATTTAGTTTTAGGCGAAGCTTTTGTTATTTATTGGTCGTGGAATCGCGATATTCCATTTTCTGATTTTTTCAGATTGATAGCTTCGGTAAGATTGAACAGAGTTGCCAAATTAATTCATTGATCAAAAAATTTGGCTTGGAAAAAGCGTGTTGAATGAAATTGAAAAAAATAATCCAGCGGAAAATCAAAAATTAAATGAAGATCAAAAATCAGATGATCCGTATTTTCATTTCGACATAAAACAAACAGTTCTTTCAATATTTATTGCAATCGTTTTTGCAATTGTAATAAAATCATTTTTTATTGAAGCCTATAAAATTCCAACCGGCTCAATGAAAAATACTTTGCTCGAGGGCGATTTTCTTCTTGTAAATAAATTTATTTACGGAGTAAATTCGCCCGTAAAAGTTCCATTCTTGAATGTTGATCTTCCCAAAATAAAACTTCCAGCTATTGAAGATCCCAGTCGCGGCGATATTATTGTTTTTGAATTTCCGGGCAATCAAAATGAAATTTCATCAAACAGAAATACAAATTACGTAAAAAGATGCGTAGCGTTGCCGGGCGATACTTTGGAAATCAGAAATAAAAAATTATTTATCAACGGAAAAGAATTGAAATTTCCGAATGTAAAGGAAAATCAAAATTCCCAATCAGGTAATTTTGCCGCACCCGGGATTTTTCCCAAAGGAAAAAAATGGAATGAAAATAAATACGGTCCGATTGTAATTCCAAAAGCAGGCGATAAAATTCAACTTGATCTTGAAAATATTGAATCCTGGCGCACTTTAATAAACAGGGAATTAAATGACAATTCCATTAAATTGATAGGAAGTTCAATTTATATAAATGATATCGAAACAAATTCTTATACAATTAAAAAAGATTATTATTTTGTTTTGGGCGATAACCGGAACGATAGTTTTGATAGCAGATTCTGGGGGTTTGTTGCACGCGATAAAATTATCGGAAAAGCATTTTTAATTTACTGGTCATGGAATCCGCATCAATCAGGATTTTCAAACAAATTTAATTCAATTCGCTGGAACAGAATTATAAAATTGATCGAATGATTTTGAATTTCTTTTCACTGAAAAATTAAATAATTATATTTAATAAAAATAAAAAGTAAAATTATGAAATTAATTATAACCGTTCTTTTGTTTTTAAGCGGATTGACATTTTCCCAATCGAAGTATCTAATCTATTTTAAAGATAAAGGAATTGAAAAAACAGGAACTCTTTCAAAAAATTCTTCAATCTACAATGAAGCTGTAAATTCATTAAGCGAAAAAGCAATTGAAAGAAGACAAAAAGTTTTGGGCGAGAATTTTATCACTTATGAAGATCTTCCCATCAATTCAAATTACATTCAGGAAATTGAATCATCCGGTATAAAACTTATAAATAAATTGAAATGGTTCAATGCGGTATCAGCAATTTTGAATGAAGATCAATTTCAAAAAATTTCAGGACTTAATTTTGTTGAAAAAATTGAAAAAGTTCACGTTTTCAAAAAGCCGAATGAAAAATATCATCAAAATGAATTGAATAAAAATTCGCAGACAAACGATAACAATTACGGTGCTTCACTTAATCAACTTAATTTATCAAACATTCCACTTGTCCATAAAAATAATATTACGGGAAAAGGGGTTAGAATAGGAGTGCTTGATAGCGGATTTGATTGGAAAAATCATG
>CBDUBH010000108.1:0-10753 GCA_965365345.1 uncultured Melioribacteraceae bacterium | reverse complement strand
AGAGAAAATAATGGCAAAAAAAGTTGTAATTCTCGGAGCCGGAATTTCCGGATTGGCAGCTGCACATTGGCTTACCAAAGAAAATGTTGATGTTACGGTAATTGAAAAAAAATCCGAAGCCGGCGGCGCAATGATAAGCCGCAAGGAAAACGGGTATTTGATTGATTACGGTCCGAACAGCGGACTCGAAACTTCACCGCTTATCAAACAAATAGTTGATGAAGTTGGACTTTCGGACGAAATGATTTACGCCAACGAAGAAGGAAGCAAAAGATACATTTTGCGAAACGGAGTTTTGCACGCGCTTCCAACATCTCCGCCGGCATTTTTAAAAACAAAACTTTTCAGCACAAAAGGAAAATTAAGATTATTTGCCGAGCCGTTCATCGGAAAATCAAATGACGGATATTATCAAAGTATTTCTGAATTTGTGCGCAGAAGATTAGGACAAGAATTTTTAGATTATGCTATTAATCCTTTTGTTGCCGGAGTTTTTGCAGGAAACCCTGATAAATTAAGCGTGAAATCCGCTTTCCCGAAATTATACAGACTTGAAGAACTTTACGGTGGCTTGGTAAAAGGAATGATAAAAGGCGCAAAAGAACGAAAACAAAATGCTGAAAAATCAAAACAGAATGCAAAAATGTTTTCCTTCAAAAACGGAATGCAAAGTTTTCCGGAAGCGATTGCAAAAAACTTAGGCGATAAAGTTTTGTTCAATTCTGAAATTACAAAAATTGAAAAGCAAAACGAAAATTACAAAATTTATTTCAAGCAAAATGAAATTGAAAATCAAATTGAAGCAGATATTATAATTTCAACTTTGCCCGCATCAAAAACTGCTGAAATTTTTGGCGTGCTTGATGAAAATCTCGCAAAGCATTTAAATGAAATATACTATCCGCCGGTAATGGTTTTATTTTTGGGATACAACAAAAATGCAGTGAAACAACCTTTGGACGGATTCGGGTTTTTAATTCCTGAAAAAGAAAAGAAAAGTTTTTTAGGTGCAATTTGGAGTTCGGTAATTTTCAAGGAAAGATCAGAAGAAGATAAAGCTGCGTTTACGCTTTTTATTGGCGGCGCACGATCGCCCGAACTTTTTGAATTAGGGAGAAATGAACTTGTAAATAAAGTTCTAAGTGAATTCAACGAAATTATGGGAATTGAAGAAGCGCCGGTTTTCATAAAAGAAATGATGTGGCAAAAAGCAATTCCGCAATATAATTTGGGTTATATTGAACACGAAAATTATTTCGATGAATTTGAAAATAAATTTAAAGGAATTATATTAAGCGGAAATTATCGTGGCGGAATTTCCGTAGGCGATTGCATAAAAAATTCGGAAGTTACTTTTAAAAAAGCGATTTCTTTAATGTAGAATTTCTTGAAAGTCATTCCGGCATGTCTGCCTTTAGCATGGGCTTGTCCGGAATCCTTTTTATTATTGATAAAACATAATAATCTTTTTTGAAATCAAATTAATTTGTCATTGCGAGCACGAAGTGCGTGGCAATCTACCAAAATCAAATTAAATTCAAAACAGAGATTCCTTCGTCCCTCCCAATTAAATCGGGACTCGGAATGACAATTCAAAATAGATTCCGGACAATCCGGAATGACGGAATTTTAAGTATTTTAAACAAAATAATATAAATTTTATTTTCAAATTATAGACAAAATAAATTAGTTAACAATTATAAAACCGTGCAGTTATCATTGTACATTGTACATTGTACATTGTAAATTGTACATTGAAAAACGGAGTTTTTCATGGCACTTTATCCTACAAAAAGATTAAGAAGATTGCGCTACAATCCGCTTGTACGCAATATGGTTCGCGAAACTTTACTTTCAAAAAATGATTTCATTTATCCGTTGTTTGTGGTTCCCGGTGAAAATATAAAAAAAGAAGTGAAATCAATGCCGGGAGTTTTCAATCTTTCAGTTGATTTGCTTGTTGAAGAATGTAAAGAAGTTGCTTCACTCGGAATTCCCGCTGTGATATTATTTGGAATTCCAGAACACAAAGATGAACAAGGCAGCGAAGCTTACGCTGAAGATGGAATTATTCAGCGCGCAATTAAAGCGATCAAAAAGGAAGTGAAAGATCTTCTTGTAATTACTGATGTTTGTCTTTGTGAATATACTTCTCACGGACATTGCGGAGTTCTTCGCGGTGAAGAAGTTTTGAATGACGAAACCGTTGAACTTTTAGTTAAAGAAGCTATTTCACACGCGCAGGCAGGAGCCGATATAATTGCTCCATCTGATATGATGGATGGAAGAATTGCCGCAATAAGAAATGCTTTGGATGAAAAAGGATTTTATAATATTCCTGTTATGAGTTACGCCGTAAAATATGCATCGGGATATTACGGACCTTTCCGCGATGCTGCTGATTCAACTCCGGCATTTGGCGATAGAAGATCTCATCAAATGGATGTTGCAAATACCGATGAAGCAATTCGCGAAGCCGAAAGCGATATTGATGAAGGCGCCGATATTATTATGGTTAAACCCGCAGGCGCTTATCTTGATGTAATTTACAGAGTAAAAGATATGTTCGGAATGCCGACAGCTGCATATCAGGTTAGCGGCGAATACGCAATGATAAAAGCCGCCGGAAAACTTGGTTGGATTGATGAACAAAGAGTTATGATGGAAAGTCTTGTTGCTATAAAACGCGCCGGTGCCGATATGATCTTAACTTATTTTGCAAAAGAAGCAGCCAGATTTTTAGATTCGCAAAAATAAATTATGTTAAATTAAAATTTTTTGCATTCTAATTTGAAATCCGTTATGCTTTAATTTTAGTGTAACGGATTTATTATTTAAAAAATATTCCCAATCTTTTACTAAAAATTATAATCAATTAAATCCCCTGAATCTTTCCGGTAAATTTCAAAATGAATTTTTTCCGTAAGAAAAATTGATTTTCACACTCTGAGAAAATCTAATAATTATTTAAAACAAAAAAGGCGGCAAAATTTTGCCGCCTTAAATTTCAAAAGACAATTTCTTACTTTGTCAGTATAAATTTTTTCGTTATTATCTTATTACCCGAGCGCAATGTATAAAAATAAATTCCGCTGGAAAGATTGCCGCCATCGAATTTTACTTGATAAACTCCGGCATCTTTTGAATCATTAACTAAATTTGCAACTTCTTTGCCTAACAAATTGTAAACTTTTAAGCTTACAAAACTTGATTGCGGAATTGAAAACTCGATCAAAGTTTCGGGATTAAAAGGATTTGGATAATTTTGTTTAAGAGTAAAATCCTTAATATTTTGCTTATCTGTGCTTATCAAAATTACGGAATTTCCCGCGCTCGAAATCGATTCGGGTCCTGATAATTTTCCTTCCTGAGAAGTTTGAGCAGAAATGCAAATTGTAAATAATATAAAAAATAACGGTAAAATTTTATTCATGTATTTTATGTTTTGTGTAAATTTAAGCGAAAATAGTTAATTAATTTATCATTTGCCAATTAATTCTACAAAATCATACGGATTTTAGTTCCATTGTAAAAGGAGAATATAAGAATGTAAGAATTTAAGAATTAAGAATTTGAGAAGAAGAAATTGAATGCCGGCAAAATTTGATATAAAAATTTCCTTTGAAAAGAAAAATTCATTTACATTGAAAATTGATTGATTTTTGTAAAGAAGTTTTATTCAAAGCTCTACGAAAAGATTTCCGGCAAATCGGAATGAAAATTTGTTTTTTGTATTTTTGAATCTATTAAATATTGATATAAAAATTTCTCTGTTGAATACAGATTAGAAATTACATTTTTGTTTTTTCATATCAATTGAGGAACGACTGGGATTTTTATTAAATTAACAATAAAGATTTCTCATCCTACAGATTTGCAATGACAAAATAAATCTCATTTTTTTGAATCCTTCTATCTTTGAATTTTTTCATATAATTTCATCCCTTAACTTTAATTCCTTCTTTTTCAAAATAACCACGAATTAGATCTCTTTTATCACCTTGAATTTCTACAATTCCGCCTGAAGCGGCAAATTTGTAAGTTCCGCCGGAGCCGCATTTCTTTTTCAAAATGCTTGTAAGTTCCTTCAGATAATTATCATTACGCGGTAGTTTATCAATTACGGTAACTGTTTTTCCGCCTCTGCCTGATTTTTCAATTCTTAACACCGGCGAAATTTTTACCTGTGAAATATCATCTTCCGGCGCGCAAACACATTCAACCAAAAGCTCGCCGCATTTTTCACACTTCTTATTTACGTTCGGATCGGTTGAATAAACAAGTTTATAATTTTTCATAAAGCTTCTAATTTTAATTTTTAAATTTTACGGGGATTTTTTTAAACATTGAAACCAACATTAAACTATAAGTATAATAAATAATGTATGAATTCTAAAATTTAGTATATTAAAAAAAAATATATTATATTAAAAATAACCGTGTTTAATGAGAGTTTATGAGATCAGAAAGCAATAAAATTCCCGATGATGAAAATAATATTCCGCAATATATTCTTGAAAACATAGAGAACGAAAAGAAGATCGGAATGATGATAAGCGAGTTTAAAAATGACTTGCAAAGCAATCCGGCTTACAGAGATTTTTTTGAGAAGTTTGATCCGATGAGTGTTGAAACTTTTATCGAAAGCTATGCTTCAAAAAAAGCAAATTATATAGTTTTCGGTGAAATGCATCGTGCAAACGAAGAAAAAAAAGTTCTGCGTTATCAAATAGAAGCTCAGGAAAGATTGTGGGAAATTCAACGGAAAAAGCTTTTTAACATTCAATGCCGGTGGCGAGCCGGATTGATTGACATAAAAGAAGTGGAAATAAGTCACGATTTTGAATATTGGGAATCAAATATAGGAAACGTACCGTTTTTAACTCCCATTACCGAAGATGAATTTGAACTTTATTACGATTACGTAATGAGCGAAAATTTTAATGATTTTGATCTCAATTATATTTGGATGGGATTTCAGGATATAAAGGAAACTTATAAAAAAGAGGGAACCGTTCCGCCGTGGTTTGAATATTACGATCTAAGAATGGGTTCCGGCTCTTTAATGGAATTGCCTGACGTAAAAGGCGATAAAGAAAAATTTTACCTTAACACCTGGCGAAAATCCAAATTAACAAAACACAAAGTTTTTCAAAAGAAAAATCTGCAATTTGTAAAAACAGATACACGACCGATTCTTCCGATTTATGATCTCAACGTTTTAGAAAATTTTATAAAAAATTATGAAAGTTCACGCATTTTGGATTATTTCAATCTTTATGAAAGAGAAATGAAAAAATCCAATGATGATCTTGAACAGGCAATAAAAATTTTGCGTGAAGCCGATGAACAAGTTCCTGTTGATAGCAATGAAGATTGGCGCGATGCAATAATTTCCGCCGCGCGTAAATACGAACAGCAAAAAATTGCCGATGCGCTGCAAAAAGTTTACCGCCAATATGTTACAAGAATGAATTTCGGGATTGCGCAGGAAAATCATAACAGCGAAGAAAATCTGCAAAGAATTAAAGAATGGATAAATCAAATAAAGCTTGAAATAATTCAGGCGCGTGAAATGTTAGGCGAACCTGCCGATCTTAATTTCAGTTAAATTTTTTATATTTATAAAAAGCGGAAAAATATTTTCCGCTTTTTTTGTTTTAAATGAAATTTGAATTTGCAGGATCTAGAATCTTCGTATTTATTTATCAAAATATTTTAGTCTTACCGGAATCTTAAAACGCAATTTGAAATTTCTTTTTTGAAGATGATCTTAAATTTCTAGTAAGATTAGAAATAACGAAAATTATGATAAATCTTAAAAATTCTTTAACTGAATATTTTAAGCATCATTTAAAAATTTTAAAATCCTACTGAAAAATCCGTCTGATCTGAATTTGAATTTTTCATCATCAAAATCGAAAAGAAAAATTCCTAATAAAATGAATTTCAAAAATTTATTATCAACTTGAAATTCTTTCAAAATTATATATTTTATTTATAATTAACTCGCCTAAAAATAAGGAGGATTTTAAAGTGATTGAAAAAATTAGAGAACTATTGGGAAATGATGCTGATTCGCTTTTAAATTACAAAGCAAAATTTCCAAAAGAACAACTTCATTTGCCGGGACCGGATTTTGTTGACAGAATTTTTTATCATTCAGATAGAAACATTAATGTGTTAAAAAATATGGAATGGATATTTCAAACAGGAAGATTGGCAGGAAGCGGTTATCTCTCGATTTTGCCGGTTGATCAGGGAATAGAACACTCAGCTGGCGCATCTTTTGCTCCAAATCCGGAATATTTTGATCCTGAAAATATTGTAAAATTGGCAGTTGAAGGCGGATGCAATGCGGTTGCATCAACTTTGGGCGTGCTTGGAATGGTTTCAAGAAAGTATGCGCACAAAATTCCTTTTATAGTAAAATTAAATCATAACGAACTTTTAACTTATCCGAATAAATATGATCAGATAATGTTTGCCGGAGTTGAGCAAGCTTACGATATGGGCGCGGCAGCAGTTGGCGCAACAATTTATTTCGGCTCTGATGAAAGCGCGCGTCAAATAATTGAAGTTAGCGAAGCTTTTCAATATGCGCATGAATTGGGTTTGGTAACAATTCTTTGGTGTTATTTGCGTAATTCAGATTTCAAAAAAGATCAGGATTATCATCTTTCAGCTGATCTGACCGGACAGGCAAATCATCTTGGCGTTACAATTCAAGCAGATATAATCAAACAAAAACTTCCGGAAAATAATGGTGGTTACAACGCTATAAAATTCGGAAAAACTCACAAAAAAGTTTATTCAGATTTAACAACTGATAATCCTATTGATTTGACCCGGTATCAGGTAATTAATAATTACATGGGAAGAGCAGGATTGATAAACAGCGGTGGCGCATCTTCCGGTGAAAATGATTTTGTGGAAGCTGTAAAAACTGCTGTTATAAATAAACGCGCAGGCGGAATGGGTTTGATTTCGGGAAGAAAAGCATTCCAAAGACCGATGAATGAAGGAATTAAACTTTTGAATTCTATTCAGGATGTTTATTTGGAAAAGGAAATTACAATAGCGTAATTTAAATTTATTTCTGATTTCTAACAAAAAAAGCCGCAAATTTCTTTGCGGCTTTAATTTTAAATTCATCAAAAAGAATTTACAATCCGAGTAAATAATCTGCCATTTTGCCTAAATCCTTTACATCTAAATTATTGTAAGGAGGCATAATGGAAGTATATCTTTTTTTGTATTCTTTAAATCTTTCATCACCTGAAAAAGATGAAGGATTGCGCAAATAATTGATCAAATTATCGCGGCTGTTCCAATTATTTTTAACGGTCATTAAACTCGGAGCTAGATTTGTTCCGCGCAGATCAGATCCGTGGCAACCCGTGCAGCCGTTATTTCTAATTAGCGTAATTCCGCTTTGATCGCTTGATGCAGAATTACCGCCCTGATATTCGGAATCTTGACCCATATGCTGAATTTCTGCCTCATCACTTTTTGTAAAGTAAGAAATGCTGAAAAGCAGTAAAAATATTCCTAAGAATGCCGCTACCCAAGTTTGAGTTTTTGTCATTTGAACCTTTCTTAAATTTTTATTCTAAATATTATAACAATTTTATTTTATATTCAACTTTGAATTTATTAAATCCGCGTAAGTTTTTCACAGATAAAGTTAAATATAAAAATTGAGTTTTAGAATGTAAAATTAATACTTTATTTTGAAACTGAAATGTATTTAATTTTTAATCCGAATTTTATTTTTCAACATGAAATTTATGCTGAGCATTTGAAATTTTCAGTTTCCGGAAATTATAAATTCTCAAAATATTTAATTTTAGACTTATACTCTGATAAAGTTTGAAATTGAATTTAAAATTTCAAACCGGTTTACGCAATTCTCTGCTCGGCTAATTTTTCGCCTTTAATACTCATAACAATTACATTAAGCGGAATTTCTTTACCTGATTTTTGAATTGCGTTTTGCGCCATTATCAATAATCCGCGGCAGCAGGGAACTTCCATTACCAAAACCGTAAGTGATTTTATGTTTGATTCCGAAATCATCAACGTTAATTTTTCTACGTAATTTTCCTGACCGTCATCCAATTTAGGACATGCAATTGCCAGAGTTTTTCCTTTTAAATAATCATTATGGAAATCGCCCGCTGTAAAAGCCGAACAATCAGAAGCAAGAAGAACATCAGCATTTCTGAAATACGGTGCCATTGGATTTAACAAATGAAGTTGAACCGGCCACTGTCTTAATTGCGAAGGTCTTTTTTCGGTTGGTTCCGAAGTTTCTTTTACTTCTTCATTAAATTGTTGCATTCTTGAACCGGGGCATCCGCCGCCGTGACGATGTTTGGGCTTTGGAGTTTCAATTGAAAAAGGAATTGCGTTTTCTTTTAGAAATTCCAATGCCTGATTATAATATTCAATTTCATTATGTTCTTTAAGATGTTCAAGATGCGCTTTTATTACGTTGTTTCCGCCTTTAATTATAGTTTCCATAACTTTCTTTTCATCGTACGGCTCGGCTTCTCTTTCTTCAATTATCATTGCGCCTTCCGGGCAAAATCCAATACAAGCACCCAAACCATCGCAAAAAAGATCGCTTATCAATCTTGCTTTTCCATCAATAATTTGCAAAGCACCTTCGGCACAATTCGGAATACAATTTCCGCAGCCGTTGCATTTATCATCATCTATCTTTACGATCTTGCGTAACATTTTTTCTCCTAAATTCAGATTTTATAGTCCGAAATTAAAGAATTTAAATTATTAATGCAACAGATTTAAATTTCATTTTTGCAAAAAAACAATTTAAAAAATTTTATCAAAATGAAATTTACGCTTTCCGTTTCATATTGTTTTTTGTCCAATTATCTTTAACTTAATCTTATAATCAAATTGATTCAAAATAATACGCGAGGATCAAAATGATAGGAAAAGGTCCCACTACAAAAGCAGTTGAGTATGTTGAATCTCACGAAAAATTGTTTCGTCAAACAAGAGAACATTCGCCCTTAGGTCCTTGCATTACTGTTTCGCGCGAATCCGGTGCCGGAAGCGGAATTATTGATGAATATCTGCGCGAAATTTTACAAAAGAACAGGAAAGAGGATTTTGGCGATTGGGCAATTTTTGACCGTAACCTGATCGAAAAAGTTATTGAAGATCATAACCTTCCCGAAAGAATTAAAAATGTAATTGATAAGGAAACTTACACAAATATCGATACTATTTATAAAGAATGGCTCGGAGTTCAGCCTTCTTTCAGAGAAATTTTCAGAAAAACTTCGCAAACAATTTTGGATCTCGCAAAAATAGGGAATGTTATAATTGTTGGGCGCGGCGCAAATTTAATCACTTTGAATCTTTCAAATACTTTTCATGTAAGATTTGTTGCGCCTTATGAAATTCGATTAAAAAGAATTCAGGAATATTTTAATTTTGAGAAAAAAGAAGCGGCGGAATGGATAAAAAATGAAGATCAAACCAGACATGATTATATTTCAAAAAATTTTCATAAAGATATTTCTGATCCGCTGATCTATCATTTAACGCTAAACACATATTTAATTCCGCATAAAGAGTGCGCAAAAATTATTGCCGGTGCAGTTATGCGGAAATTTCCGGAAGCATTTAAAAATGAAAATTGAAATTGAAGTGAAAATTTAGAACATCAGTTAAGTATTTTTTACGATCAAATTTTTCAGAAAAATGTTTAGAAGTTACAAAAAAATTTTAACGTAAAATTTAAAATGAAAAAAGGAAATGATATCTCATTTCCTTTTAAATTTTCAAATTAAACAATTACAAAAATAAATTACAAATTAAATGTGACGGTAAAAGTACTTCCGATTCCTTTTTCGCTTTCAACTTTTATTTGCGCATTGTTATGTTCGCAATATTTTTTTACCAAAGCCAAACCTAATCCGTTTCCTTCGTATTTTCGCGTGTATCCCTGTTCTTCTTGCCTGAAAGGATCAAAAAGATATGGAAGAAATTCCCTTGCAATCCCGATTCCGGTATCGCTTACACTAATTTCAAGTTTTCCGTTTTGAATTGAATCTGAAATTTTTATGCTGCCGGATTTTGTATATTTGATAGCATTTTCAATTAAATTAACAAAAATTTGAGTAACGGAATATTGATCAGCTTTAACTTTTCTTCCTTTTACCGAAGGTGAATAAACAAAGGTTAATCCTTTTGATTCGGCGGAATTTCTTAACTCTTTTATTATCGGTTTGAGAATGTCACATTCGATATCCACATTTTTAATGTTCAGATCAAGTTTTCCGGTTTGAAGTTGAGACATATTTAAGATCAGATCAATAGTTCTTATCAATCTTCTTGAGCTTGAATCAATAGCATTAAATCCGTAAACAAGATCTTCATCTTTTACTTCTTGCGTAATTTCTTTTATAAGCGAAACGTAATTTAAAATTGTATTTATAGGACTTCGGACTTCATGAGAAATTTGTGCCAGAAATTCTGTTTTTAAATTATCGGCTTGCTCAGCTCGGTTTTTTGCTTCTGTAAGTTCAGCTTCTTTTTCTTTTAATTCCGTAATTTCAAAAGCAAAACCTAAAACCCCAGCAACTTTTCCTTCATTATCAAAATAGGGAAGTTTTTCAACGCTGAACCATTTTTTCTTTCCGTTAACAGTTTCTTCATGTATCAAATTAAAAAGCGGAGCTTTTGTTTCTATTACTTTTTTGTTTTGTAAAGAAAA
>CBDUBH010000107.1:0-11191 GCA_965365345.1 uncultured Melioribacteraceae bacterium | reverse complement strand
CAAATACCGCACCGCTTAATGCCGTAATAACGCCGATCGTTGAATAAGTAACCGCCATTCCCAGAACGTATAAAATTCCCAAAACCAAAAGCTTATTTGTACTGCCTTCGCTTTGTCCGCCGAAATAACTTACCGTAATCGGAATTAAAGGATAAACACAAGGAGTTAAATTCAACGCCAATCCGCCTAAAAATGCGATAAGCAAACTTAAAAATAATCCTTTTGATTCAAATTGACTTTTTTCTACATCTGAATTATTATTTTCAAAAGTTATTAATGGCTGCGAAGCTTCATTATTTTCCTGTAAATTTTTATTCTCTTTTGCAATTTCATTTTCTGATTCAACTTTTTCATCCTGAATTTCAGTTTTACTTTTAATAGTTTCTTCGGTCAAAGTTCCATCAATTTTTGCATTATTCGAATTCAAATTTGTCAACGGAATTTTAGTTGATGCGGAATTTGGAGCCAGACAGGTTGAATTGTTGCAAGCCTGATAACCGAAAATAATTTCCAGATCATAACCGGTAAAATCAATATTTCCCGGAGCTGAAATATTTGCAGTAATTTCAAATTCACCTTCAAAAACCGAAACAGGTGTTTCGGAAAAATCAAATTGAAGATCTTTGGCTTTCGGGAATTTAACCGAATTTAATTTAAATCCTTTTAAAACGGCATCTTTCGAAAGATCAATTTTCGATGGTATCAAAAAATCTTCTTTCGGTTTATTTGAATTTATATGCCACTCATCTTCAATCGAAATTTTTAAAACGACATCAAAATTTTTGCCGCTTTGAATTTCAAAATTATCTTTTTGGGATTTAATTTTTACAAGATCCTGTTGACCAAATTGAGCGAACAAATTAAAACTTAAAAACAATAATGCGAGTACAATTTTATTTAACTTAACCATTCCTTTTCCATCCTTGAACAATCGGAAACCTTCTACCGTATCCGAAAGCTTTTGTTGAAACTCTTAACACCGGCGGGGCTTGTTTGCGTTTAAATTCATTCAGATCCACCAGTTTAAGGACTTTTTTAACTATTTCTGAATTACCTAATTTTATAACAATCTCTTTGTATTCTTTGTTCTCTTCCAAATACATTTTTAAAATTTTATCCAAAAGTTCATACGGCGGAAGAGAATCCTGATCAGTTTGATTATGCCTTAATTCTGCCGAAGGCGCTTTTGTAATAATTTCGTTCTGAATAATTTCCTTTGAACGATTAATAAATTCAGCAATTCTGTAAACATCTGTTTTATAAACATCCCCAATAACTTCAAGTGAACCGGCCATATCTCCGTACAAAGTAGAATATCCGACTGCCAATTCAGATTTGTTTCCTGTAGCCAAAACCAAATAATTAAATTTATTTGAGAGCGCCATCAAATACATTCCGCGGATCCGAGGCTGAATATTTTCTTCTGTCAGACCGCTTTCAGTTTCATTAAAAACCGGATTTAACTGATTTAGAATTTCATCGAAAACACTTTGAATAGAAATCTGATTATATGAGATGCCTAGATTTTCAATAAGTTTTAAAGAATCTTTAATACTGCCTTCGCTCGAATATTTTGAAGGCATTAAAAGAACGTGAACATTTTCTTTTCCCATTGCCTGAACGGCGATGTAAGTAACCAAAGCAGAATCCATTCCGCCGCTTAATCCCAAAATTACTTTTTTGAATCCTGTTTTTGCGCAATAATCTTTTGCACCCAAAATAAGCGCGTCCAAAATTTCTTTTTCAAATCTTCCTTCAGAACTTATGATCGGTCTGTATTTTTCATTTGTATCAAAAATGAAATAATCTTCGGCAAAAGTTTTTCCTAAAAGACAAAGATTTCCTTCAGAATCAAAACACATGCTTGCGCCGTCAAAAATCAATTCACTTTGCGCGCCGGCAGTACAAACATAAGCCAAAGGAATTTTATCCTGTTTTGAAACTACACTTAACATTTCGCGTTTTTCTTCGCGTTTACCGAAAGAATACGGCGAAGCGGAAATATTAATTAAAACCGTTGCTTCATTTTCAATAAGATTTGAAACGGGATCAATAGGATATCTTCTGCGTTTCCAATAATCAACATCGTTCCAAATATCTTCGCAGACGGAAATTCCCAAAACTTCATTTCTGAATTCAAAAACTTCGCCGCAATTGCCCGATTCAAAATATCTTCTTTCATCAAAAACATCGTAATTCGGGATCAAGGTTTTATCTTGTTTGAATTGAATTTTTCCGTTGAAGCATAAAAGTGCGGAGTTGAAAATTCCGGTTCCAACATTATCATCGGGTTTTTCAGTAATGGATCCGAATATCAATCCTACATCGGTAGTTTTGGATGCAATAAATTCAGCGGTTTCAAAAACTTTATTACGGAATTCCTGTTTTTCCACAAGATCAAGCGGAGCATATCCAACAAGCGAAAGTTCAGGGAAAACCACAAGATCAACTTTATCACTAACACCGCGAAAATACCAATCCAGTATTTTTTTCGAGTTACCTTCTATATCGCCAATGACTGTGTCAATTTGGCAAATTGCAATTTTCATTTCTTAATTTTAGATTTTACTATGCAAAAATATAAAACATATTCGGATAAAACAATTTAAGAAAACATCTCATTTCCAAAATAATTTTTGATGTTTTTTATGTGTTCTTACTAGAAACGCTTAAATTATTAAGGCAAAGTATTTCTTATTTAACAAATTTAACAGTATTTACTGTTTCGATTTAAAAAAGAATATTTTTATTATTACAATTTTTTAAAAATAATTTTCATTTTTATAAAAATTTTTTCGGTAATTTCGTAATTTAGAATAATTTTTAAGTTTTCTTTTTGCTTTATTGAATTTGCAATATAAATTATTCATAAACTATTCTACCTTAGTTTTTAAACCTTCTCCCAAAAAATAAACCGGAAATTGAATTATGATATTGAAGAATTTGCCACGAAATGAAAAATGGATCTTATATGGATTTTCATTTTTAGTGTTGGTAATCCATCTTTATACAAATATTTTTGCAAGCTACGGAATTTTCAGGGATGAATTTTATTATTTGGCTTGCAGCAACAATTTAGCTTTCGGTTATGTTGATCAGCCTCCCCTTTCAATTTTAATTTTAGCTTTTGTAAAATTTATATTTGGCGATTCACTTTTCGCAATCAGATTTCTCCCTGCCATTTTACACAGCGCTACAATTTTTATAATCGGAATTATGACTTACGAGCTAGGCGGAAAAAAATCTGCCGTTTTAATTTCATGCTTACTATTTTTTACCGCGCCGGTTTATTGGGCATTTTCAACTTATTATTCGATGAATAGCATTGATTTCTTTTTGTGGAGTTTTGCATTTCTTGTTTTAATTTATTTCATCAAATCAAAAAATAAAAATCTTTTTTACATTTTATTTTTGATAATTGGAATCGGACTTTTAAACAAGATCAGTTTTTTATGGTTCGGATTTGGATTAGCAGTTTCATTTTTAATTACTAATCTGCGTAAATTTATTTTAGCAAAAGAATTTATTACTGGCGCAGTAATTTCCGTTTTTATCTTCTCCCCTTTTATTATTTGGAATTTTCAAAATCATTTTGCACATCTTGAATTTATGCAGAACGCAGTAAAATTTAAATATTACGGAATTACAAGGACTGATTTTTTAAGCGGTTTGATTTTAATTTTAAATCCTGTTGCTTTTCCGGTTTTAGTTATTAGCATCATGTTTTTTTTATTTAACAAGAATTTAAAAGATCACAGATCTATTGTAATAATTTTCATTGTGACATTTTTAATTTTACTTATAAACGGAAAAAGCAAATCAGAATATTTAGCATCAGCTTCGGTTATACTTTTTGTTTTTGCTGGAATATTTTTAGAAAATTTTCTGAGATCGAAAATAACAAAAATTTTAATCCCGGTTTATTTGGGTTTGATCTTATTTACCGGAATTTTAATTATACCGATGGTAATTCCAATTTTGCCTGTAGAAAAATTCATTAGTTATTCAAAAACATTGGGAATTGAACATCAAAATTCAGAGAATAAAAAACTTGCTGATCTGCCGCAATTTTATGCAGATATGTTCGAATGGGAAACTCTGGCAGCAAATGTTTCATTAGCATTAAAAAATATTTCACCTGAAGATAAAAAAGATGCCGTAATTTTCGCACAGAATTATGGAGAAGCCGGAGCTTTAGAATACTATTCAAAAAAATATGAATTACCTGAAATTATTTCTTCTCATAATAATTATTGGCTTTGGGGCTCAGAAAAAGTTAAAAATAAAAATCTTATTGTTGTTTTAGGCGGCGATGAAGAAGATCACAGAATTTATTTTGATGATGTTAAAGTTCTAGGATCTCACAAATGCAAACACTGCATGCCGTATGAAAATAATTTACAAATTTATATTTGTAAAGGTTTGAAAAAATCATTTGAAGAAATTTGGCCGGAAATTAAAAATTATAATTAACTTTTTAGAATATCATTTGTAAATTCCCATTTTCAAATTGAAATGGAACTTCATTAAATTCTAAAAGTAAATTGATAGTTCTATATCAAAATTTATTAATAATCTGAAGTTTAAATATTGAATCTAATAATTCGTAATTCGTAATTGAACCTGTGCCCGAAAGGGGACTCGAACCCCTACCGGATTACTCCGACTAGAACCTGAATCTAGCGCGTCTACCAATTCCGCCATCCGGGCATTAATTCAATGTAGAATATAGAATGTAAAATTTAGAATTAACACAGAGGGAATTTACAATTTTATTTTATTTTAACAAAAATTTTTATAAAAGCAGAATAATTATTTTTTAAATTGATTTTTCATTTTTTATAAAAAAGATGAAATGCAATCTGATAGGAAGTTTATCGATTTTAAGTCGTATTCAGGTCGTATTGAGAACGTGTTGAGGACGTATTCAGATCTTCTTTAGTACATATTTGAAGCGAAATTTAATCTTAAGTATATATAAGATTCACAACTAGCACAGAGGCAGGATTAAATTTTATTTCAGCAGAAGCTATGAGATATTGCGGAATGAATTTAATTTGAGGCTAAGAGTAAGTTAAAAATTGATTCTCTTTAAGATTCAGTAATAAACTTTGGAGTATGTAAACTATATTGGGTAAACGGATTCTTTTAGTTAAATAATTTGATCATATTCTTACATAAATGGAATTGAAAATTTGAAGAAACTATAAAATAACAGTCAAATTTGCTAGATTATTTATTTCTCAGTTTATATAAATATTTTTTATAAAACCCTCATACACAAAATTTTTTACACTACCTTCTTTTTTCTTCATTTAGATCAATAAAATACAAATAATAAGCTGAATATTTATCATAAACAGGATTTAATTTTGCATTTCTAGTGAGTCATATCTTAAAAAATATAAGGGCAGCTGTTAAACTGCCCTTTTTATTCCCCCATTCCCCATTATTATTTAAAATATTGTTTAATCCGAATTAGCTCACTATTATAATTGCAAGGATTATCATTTATTTTATAATTAAAGATTACGAATAAAATCATTTTCCCTTAAACTTGAATCATTAAGCTATGCAAATTAATGAGATTTAAAGATATTTAAATATAAACGAAAGGTAAATACGTACTTATACGTATTTTTAAAGAATTTTGTTAGATTGATTTATGTTGAACTGATGTTTATGTGTTTTTTAATTTATTAAAATTATTTCCAATTAAATAATTCTAATATTTCATCACCACTTAATGCACGATCGTAAATCAGTAAATCGTCTAATTCACCTTTTAAATATGCATATTTTGGAATTAAACTTTTCCCTATATACAAAGGCATGCCACTTTCGTTAAAACTAAAATTATGATCCAGAAACCTATTTTGGGTTTCAATCGTAGGATGCCCCTGGAAATAAAATGTAAAAACAGTGCTTGTTGTATCAATACCTTTACTGAAGGTTACAGCTATAAACAGATACTTACCATCTTCCCAATAATTTGATTGCATGTCCGCGCCATTTTTAGAACCCAAAACTGTTTTATATTCAAACCAAAAATTTGATGTTCCATGTATACTTAATGTATAGCCCTGTCCTATGGTATCTATTCTGGAAATAACTGCTGCTTCGTTGTCACGTTGAATGCCTGACGGGATTCGCGCCCAAAAACAAATTGTTCCACTAGAATTGTTTATATCTGAAAATTGCGGTATTTCAATAAAAGCATCTACTCCATCAAAACTTAATGCACCATTAATTTGGTTAAATCTACCTGTTGTCCCTTCAACTCCGGTTTCAATACCGTGTAATTCATTTCCGCTATAATCCTCAGCAGTTCCATCAAAAGGATAATAAGCTATAAGACCTTCAGAAATCACTTTTCCATATTCTTTATAATTTTTTGTTTCTTCTATTTTAACATTATTGACACTATTATCACATCCATACATAAAAATAAAAAATAAACTCCCCAGTATAATTTTTAAGTTTCTCTTTGTTGCAAATAAAAAAGTCAGCTCCATATAAATCCCTATATGTTTTAAAGAAGCCGGAACTAGCATTTGCTAGTTCCGGATAAATAATATTTTATTTAGCTAAAATCATTTTTTTTACTTCAGAAAAATCATTTACTTGTAATTTATATAAATAAACCCCACTTGGAAGACTTGAAGCATCAAATTCTACAGAGTAACTGGATTTAGATTGGAATTCATTTACTAAAGTTTTTATAACTTCTTTTATTACTCACAAATCATCTGAAGTATTTTTTATTTCACTAACATCATCTTCTGAGTTTTTCTGAAGTTATTTACCTTAATTTCATAAATGTATGTTCCAGAAGAAAGACTGCTTGCATCAAAAGTTACTGAATATTTTCCAGGTTCTTTCATTTCATTGACAAGTTCAGCTACTGTTTGTCCTAACATGTTATAAACTTTAAGAGTAACAAAGCCTGGTTCAGTTAATTGATATTGAATTGATGTTGTTGGGTTGAATGGATTTGGATAATTCCCAAATAGCTTTGTTTCAGAAAGATCATTTGGATTATCATCACTTTGCAACTGATCGTCTTCATCATTAAATCCAACTTCTTCATATCTACCAACAGTTTTCAGGATATATGCTGTTTTTTCTTTAGAATTATTTTTACTTTCAAAAGTAAAAGTTATTTTTTCTTCCGGATGAATTTCGCTGTACTTTTTATCTTCATTAGTTAACGGTTCTGTAACATCTTCACTTCCATTAAAAACAGCACTTACCATTTTGAGTTTATTCGGTTTTGCGCTTTTAAGGTTATTAATAACAGATATATAATCAATGGTTGCATCCTGCAAAAACTGGAGTTTTATATCGTCCCTAATATTTTTTCCGAGTTTTATTGCAACATATGAACTATTAGAGCGTAAATATATTTCACTATTTTCAGGTTGGCTTTCTGATGCGTTAATATTATTTACTATTAGATTGGCTGTGCTGAAGGTTTTTACAGGCGGTAACTCACCCGCTAAAAGAAAATATAATTCGTCACCCTCTTGCTGATTAGCAACTTGCTCTGATGAAATTATTAACGTATCTCCAGCATTAAATCTAATTGACTTTTTATCTAAACTAGATAAATCTTCAATTACATCCTTTTTACCGTTCAATAAAATTTTCAAATTACTATTTGATAATTTGTAATTAATAATATTTCCTTCTTCGCTTACTGTAATAAATTCATTTGGATTTACTTTTACTTCAAATAATTCAACTTGATCTAAATAAGTATGCTCTTCTTCCGGTTCATGAATTAAAAATTTTATTTTCCCATCAAAATTTTTTACTTCCTTTCGGATTAAATAAAAATCCGTAACATCACTTTGACTTAACACTGACTTCGCTAAAATGGGATTATCATTTTCAATTATTCCGTTATTTTCAAAAGCTAATGTTGGGCAGCCAAAATCACAATTGGTAGTAAAACTCGGAGCCATTGATTTAGTGCTTATTCCGGCAGAATTGCTAACAGTACATTTAATTTGGTTTAAATCTGCCATTAATTGATTGCCACCATTTTCTTTAGCAGCTGTGTTATCCGAATAAACTACCTTACACTGACTACCCATTGGTACAATGTAAGCTCCAGATGGAAGATTTGTTGCTGTCCATGAATAGCTTAAATTTCCATTTCCTTGGGAGAGGTTGCACTTAACGTAACCATATGAACCCTTACAGACTGGGTTAGGGGTTAATACAAGACTAGAAATAATGGGAGGGACTGTAGGTACAGGTTCTTGGAGTACTGGAATTGTGTTATATATTAATCCTAATGACCCAGAATACCTTTCTTCAGAGGTCAGTATATTCTTCAAGTGACCCCAAAACTCAGTTAGACTGCTCGAATTATTTGCGTTCATTGTTGAAACAAATTTGTTAAAGGGTAAAGAAATCTGGTCATTACCATCTGAATTTGTATCATAAAGATCTAATAACGCTTGAGCCACCCTCCATTCGCTAGCTTCCCCCGTTACGGTTGAATAAGGAATATAGTTTTTATTTTCCAAATCACTCCATAATCTGTAATAACCATCATTTTGAACAACTTGAGTATAAAATGTAGCCCATCCTTCTTTCCAGGAAAAACCAGCAGGCTGAGGAAAATCCAGGTGATTACCTCCCCCACTACTTGGATACCATTTGTTACTATATGCTCTATGCATTAAAGCATGACCATATTCATGGTATGAAATATATTCATAACCATTTAACCAGCTACCACTTTTCATATATATAACACCGAGTTCCGCCCAAGGAAGTGTTTGGTATGAATAACAAGAACTATTTGGATCACCACATTCCGAAGTTGGACTAGGAAAAACAATTGGTGTATAGCTAGGATTAAAACCTTTATTAACTGACGAATACCATGCTTTTTGCATATTATCAAATATTTTTGCCCCACTTCTATTCATTGCCTCACCACTAATAAAAAGATTCCCATAGTCCACACTTCCCCCACCTGTTTCAACTGTCCACGTATTCCAAGCAAAAGGCTCGAATCCTCTGTTACTGGGTGCATGATAATTCAAAACGCCAACCCTGTCATTAATTGTCAGAATTTGTGCATAAAGTTCTAAATGCGAATCAAATAACCCATCATTGTCACAAACTTGAATTGAAAAATGTCCATTTTGATCAGTTATTGTTGAAGCTAGTAAATCTTCGAACATCAAATCATCTTCCCATATTGATATCGTTGCATTTTGTAAGGGAACAAATTGACCATCTGAATCTTGATAATAACAATTTCCTATTAAATTAACGCAGATTGATTGCACACTATTAATACTATTTGGAGGTGTATTTTTGCTATTAATAATCAGAGTATCTTCATAAGAAATTTCATTAAAAAGTGCTTCATGATTTAAGCTTTTTCTTCTTTTTACTTTGGATTCAAGAGGTTTTGCTTGAATAAACAATCTGTCATTTTTTTTATCTCCAAATACAATTTTAGCCCCTTTTGAGATTAACTTATCTTGTGTAATAAGATTCCAAATTTTATAAGAATCTGTCATGATTTCATATGAATCTTTCATTAAAAAATCATTTACTTCCTTATCATAAAAAAAGCCTATTTCTTCTATCGTAATAAAACTATCATTTTGATTAGGTTTTATATTGGAAATATTCCCATTAATTTTAATTTGGATTCGTTGATAGTCCTTTTTTAATATTAAAACCGATAAGGGAACCAATGTTACTGTACCTGAATCTAACTCTGCAATTTCTAGATTATTGGGACTTTCAATATTTATTCCATTTGTAGAAGCATAAGAAATAGTAATATTCCTAACATCCTTTAATGCTTTAATTTTAAGTCTTAAAAGTGCTTTTTCACCTATTTTAACACTTAGTTTTTCTTTAACTATTTCTGTAACAATTCCAATATTCGGTGGCTCACAACTTGATACATCAACCTTTTTTGTAAAATCTTCACTTTTTAAGTTAACTAATTGAACGAACAATAATATTATTAGAATTAACAATTTTGAAATTTTCATTATTTACTCATTATTTTTATTAAATTTCATCAAGGTTTAGAAGCTAAATATTCTATATAAACATCCTTTGTTTTTGTATTGATATAAAGAATGGCATATTCGGGATTATTAAAAGGGGGCTCTAAGCTACCAATAAACTCGTTCACTAATATATTTTCATTAGTAATATGATAATAACCTACCAAAATACTTACAGCCCAATCAAACTCTCGATTGCCACCTGAATTCGTAAAATAAGTGTTTGATGTTTGTTGGGGAGTAAATTGGGTTTTAAGCAAAATAGTGTCAAGATATGAAACTCTTCCTTCCCAAGTTGAATCACCGGATACAGTAGTAAAACTTTTTCTTCCCGGTTCAGGCAAAAAGGAAATTCTGATATAATTCATTGTATCCTGAGTTGCATAAGCTAATGGTAGATTCCCGTTTTTTCCAACAACAACAAAATTGAACTGTATGCTTCCGGTTTTTCCTACCTGAGGTAAGCTATCAATTTTTACAGATAGATTAACCCAACTTGGTGGATTTGGATCATCCCCTGATGTAACAGGATTATTACTTTTACAAGCGGAAAAGAAAAATACAAATAGAAATACTACAAATATATAAACAGTTTTCATATCAGTCCTTTTTATTTATCTATAAGGTTAAATTGTATGGCTTTGGATAAAATTTAATAAAAAGAATAAATAAAACCCTTCACCCAAAACTAAAAAGCACCACAGTTTCGCTTTAATAAAATTTTAAGATGATTTTAATCAGTTAAACCAGCTAAAATGTTTTGCTTATAAAAACAGCTTAAAATATCAAAAGCCAGTTTTTTATAACTGGCTTTTAACTATATCAAATTACTAACTATTTCACAAGCATCATCTTTTGAGTTTTATGGAAATCATTTACATTTATTTGATAAATATAAATTCCGCTAGAAAAATCACTTCCGTTAAATTGAACAAAATGACTTCCTTTGTCTTTGAATTCATTTACAAGTTCTGCTACTTGTTTACCTAACATATCAAATACTTTTATCGAAACAAACCCCGATTGCGGCAGCTGATAGTTTATTGTTGTTGATGGATTATACGGATTAGGGAAATTACTGATTGAATATTCTGTGATAACTTTTTCCGTTGAGGAGTTTTCCATTTTATCTTTTGGTA
>CBDUBH010000106.1:0-11239 GCA_965365345.1 uncultured Melioribacteraceae bacterium | reverse complement strand
CATTACCCCAAGAATTAAAACTTATCCATGCATTATTTTGCTGTAAATAAATTTGTCCTTTTTCCGCAGGTATAACACTAATATGAACTCCTTGCTTGATATTATTAACTTCATTCCAAATATAATTTGATGGATTATTCGGAGTAGAAACATCTACATAAGCAACAGTAGATGCAACTTGTATGTTACTTATGTCACCCTGCGCATAACAAAAACTAAATGATAATAATAATGATAAAATTAAAAAGCATGATTGGGAAATAAACACTTTATTATTCATAATTTCATTTTCCATTACCAAAGGTTAAGTTTAAATTTATTCCAGTAAAACTTTTTTTTAGATTTAAGTTACTATATAGACCTATCCCAATTCCAAATTCATCCGCAGCTCTAAATATAACTTGGAAGTCAGATTGCAAACCCCCAGTAAAGAATTTCTCTTTATTACCAAATAGTAATCGTTTATCAACTATTACTAACGATGGGCCGGAAAATAATGAAACTTGGAACCAATTTGTTTGAATTCTTTTTCCAATCGAAATATCAAAAGATTTAAATTTAAATTCATTTTTACCAAAACCTCCCCAAATAAGTCCATGACCTTTTGATTGAAAGCCAACTTTATAGAAGTTACTCCCCAAGGAAAAACTATAACTTGTGTTAAAGGAAACATCTGGTTCAAAATATAATCCTAAAGTTATCCAATATTTGTATGTACTATCTTGATCTTGAGCAAACACTGTTTTGGTTAAAAGCAAAAGGATAAAAATTATGGATAGATTTTTCATTTCTTCTCAATGAATATAAATGGTATAAAATGTTAATAAAATATAATATAACAGAATAATGCCTCTCGGGTTTAACAAAAAACCTACAAATAAAAATAAGACTTTATTACCTTCATGTTTTGATGTGATGCTGAAATGTTAATAAGGATCAGCACACTTTTAAGAATGAGAATTAGAAATTTAGACGGAAAATATTTGCAGATTTTAGATGCAAAATTTCATTAAATATTTTAATTTTTCTCCGTTCAAACTATAAAAAAAAAAAAATGACATGCAAGTATTATTTTGATGAAAATTTAGGAAAGTTTGAAATGATTGGCCGGGTTCTAGGGAATAATTTCTTTATAAAATATTTATTGTTTATTTGAAACTATACTTCAAACGGAATTTTATAAACTGAAAAGGGATTTATAAATTTTCGGGGATAATTTTTCAATTATCCCTGTACAATAGCTTTATCTAAATAAGCTGAACTGAAAATTTGATGATAATAGGATAACACTTCAAAAATCGTATTGAGATACTCTCAAAGTCGTATTGAGAACGTATTCAGGACGTATTGAGAACGTATTGAAATAACTCATTTTCTATTTTCAAAAAGAGTTTTATCTTTTATATGGTTTAATTTTAGCAAATAACTTAAATGATTATTAAGGTTTATAGCAGTTAATTTACCGCTAAAAGTAATAAAATTTAGCAAAAATCTAAAAAATTTTGAAATATGATTATTCAAGCAAGTAAAACAAAAAGTATATAATTAAATAAATTATCTAAAAGGATTTTTCGCTTAGTTTACTTTCACTCTTCCATACAATTCTTTTTTAATGAAAATGCCTGTTAAACTTTTTTTACTCTTTGCTATTTTTTCAGGAGTTCCTTCTGCAATAATTTTACCGCCGTTTTCTCCGCCGCCGGGACCTAAATCAATTACCCAATCGGCAACTTTTATCACATCTAAATTGTGTTCAACAACAACAACGGTATTACCTTTTTCAACTAATTTATTTAAAACATTCAGCAAAATTCTAACATCTTCAAAATGAAGTCCGGTAGTAGGTTCATCTAAAACATAAATTGTTTTTCCGGTCCCGACTTTGCTCAACTCAGTTGCCAATTTTACACGCTGCGCTTCTCCGCCAGAAAGCGTTGTTGCCTGCTGTCCCAATTTTATGTAGCCCAAACCGACATCAAAAATTGATTGAAGTTTTCTTTTTATTCTCGGCTGATCTTCAAAAAATGCAAGCGCTTCTTCAATTGTCATATTTAAAACATCAGCGATAGATTTTGTTTTATACAGAACTTCCAAAGTTTCGCGGTTATATCTTTTTCCATGACAAACATCGCACTGCACATAAACATCCGGCAAAAAATTCATTTCGATTTTTCGCAAACCATCACCTTGACATTCTTCGCATCTTCCGCCCGAAACATTGAAACTGAATCTTCCCGTTGCGTAGCCGCGCATTTTTGATTCGGGCAATTGCGAATATAGATCACGAATAAATGTAAATAATCCCGTGTAAGTTGCCGGATTTGAACGCGGAGTTCTGCCAATCGGCGATTGGTCGATTTCAATTATTTTATCTAAATTTTCTAAACCTGAAACTTCTTTGTAAGAAAGCGGAACAACTTTTGATTGATAAATTTTCTTCATTAAAATTTTTACCAAAGTTTCATTTATCAAAGTTGATTTTCCGGAGCCGCTAACTCCCGTAATTGCGGTCAAGGTTCCGAGAGGAATTTTCAGATCAACATTTTTTAAATTATTTCCCGAAGCGTTTTTTATTTCAAGAAAATTTCCGTTTCCTTCTCTGCGTTTTTCCGGAATTTCAATTTTTGCTTCTTCTTTTAAATATTTTAAAGTAAGCGAATTTGTATTTCCGTTTTTCTTCAAAACATCTTTTGAATATCCGGCAAGACAAAGTTCGCCGCCATGTTCACCTGCGCGCGGACCTAAATCAATTAAATAATCCGCGCTTTCAATTGTTTCCCTATCGTGTTCAACAACCAAAACAGTATTTCCCAAATCGCGCAAATGTTTTAACGAATCAATTAATTTTACATTATCGCTTTGATGAAGTCCGATGCTCGGTTCATCTAAAACATACAACACACCCGCAAGTTGAGAGCCGATTTGCGTTGCCAATCTTATTCTTTGAGATTCGCCGCCTGATAAAGTTCGCGCGGTTCTGTTCAAAGTCAAATAATCCAAACCGACATCAAGCAAAAATTTTAATCTCGAATTAATTTCTTTTAAAATCTGCTTCGCTATTATCGCATCTCTTCCTTTCAATTTTATGTTTTCAAAAAATTCCAATGATTTTGAAATTGAAAGAGAAGTTGCTTCCGCAATATTTTTTCCGTTAAAAGTTACTGAAAGTGATTCTTTTTTTAATTTTCCGCCATTGCAGGTTTTACATGTTTTTGTGTTCATGTAAGATTCAGCCCATTCGCGGATATTGCTTGATGAAGATGTATCAAACAAATGCTGAATGTAATTAAACACGCCCTGAAATTTGTGAGTGTAAGTTACATTTTTTCCGCCGCCGAAAGTATAAGTGAAAGGAATTTTTTCACTGCTTCCGTTTAATAAAATATCTTTTTGAGTTTCGTTAAGATCTTTTAACTTTGTATCAAAATCAAAACCGAATTTACTTGCAACTGCGCGAAGCTGATTGTAAATCCAAACCTGCCGCGGTTTTCCGAGCGCCGCAATTCCTTCTTCATTAATTGATTTTTCCCAATCAGGAATTATTAAATCAATATCTAACTCCTTATTTTCGCCGAGTCCGTCACAATCGGGACAATATCCGTAAGGCGAATTGAACGAAAAAGAATTCGGTGCCAATTCCTGAAAACTTATTCCGCAATCAAGGCACGCCAAATTTCTGCTGAAAACAAAATCATCTTTTTCATCATTTACAATTAAATTTCCGTTTCCGTAATTAAGCGCAACTTCAATTGATTCAGTTAATCTGTGGCGGGAATTTTCATCTACTTTTAATTTATCAATTTGAATTTCGATGTTGTGAAGTTTGTATCTATCTACCTGAAATCCTTTTGTGATTTCGTGAATTTCATTATCAACCCTGACTTTCAAAAATCCGTCGGAGGAAATTTCTTCGAACAATTCCCGGTAATGTCCTTTTCTTCCGCGGATTACGGGAGCCAAAACTAAAATCTTTTTTCCGCTGTGATTTGAAATTACGGTATCAATAATTTGTTCAGTACTTTGCTTTTGAACCGGCTTTCCGCAGTTATAACAATGCGGAGTTCCCAATCTTGCGTAAAGCAGACGCATATAATCATAAATTTCAGTAACAGTTCCAACCGTTGAACGCGGATTTCCCGAAGTAACTTTTTGTTCGATCGAAATTGCGGGAGAAAGTCCTTCAATTAAATCAACTTCCGGTTTTTCAAGTTGATCTAAAAACTGGCGGGCGTAAGCTGAAAGAGATTCTATATATCTTCGCTGTCCTTCGGCGTAAATTGTATCGAAAGCGAGTGAAGATTTTCCCGAGCCTGAAAGTCCGGTTATAACCGTAAAAGTATCGCGCGGTATTTCGAGATCTATATTTTTTAAATTATGTTCGCGTGCACCTTTTATAACAATTTTTTCTTGAATACTCATTTGCTCAATAAAATTTTCATTATCAAATTTTTCTTTAAACATATTAAATTACTATACTTTCCTTATATTTGCTAAACAATCTTTTATAAATTAAAAGTTTTTTACTGATGGTTGATTTTGAATCATTTTTTACCGTAAGCGCCAATTATGAAACAAAATTTAAGGAAAAAGGTTCAGTTTTTATCGGGCAAATTTATCCCGTAAAAGATGAAATTGAAGCCGAAGAAATTTTGGATCAAGTGCGAAAAAAATATTATGATGCAACTCATCATTGCTACGCTTACAATTTTTTGAACGGAAATTTCAAATATTCAGATGACGGTGAACCAAACGGTACTGCGGGAATCAGAATTTTAAATGCAATTCAGCATTTTAAATTATTTAATGTGCTTGTAATTTCTATAAGATACTTTGGTGGAACAAAATTGGGAGTCGGTCCTTTAGGTAAAGCATATTACGATTCAGCATTTCAAACTATCGAAAATTCTGAAATTGTCGAAAAAATAATTTATAAGGAATTCAGTGTAAAATTTGATTTTTCCGATTCAGGAACAGTTCATCATTTCTTAAATCAATTCGAAGCAAAAATAAAAGAAAACTTGTACTCCGATAAAGCTGAAATTATATTTTTACTTAAACCGAAATTTGCAAAAAGTTTAAGCGAAAAAATAATTTCTGCAACAAACGGAGCCGTAAAATTAACTGAATTCGCAACTTTTCATATCATTTAAAGATCATCATTTGCTATGCTAAATTAATTTCGGAAATTTTCGAATTATATATTGCTAAATAGCATCTTATTATCTATTTTTATATTCGGATATAATAGTCTATTATCCTATTTACTTTAAAAGTAAACATTTAAAAAGGAATAAATATGATCTACACAAAAACCGGCGAATACGCAATTCGTGCAATTTTGTTTTTGGCTCGCCAGCCGAAAGATGCACTGATTATGTCTTCGGAAATTGCAAAAAGTGAAGATATCCCCTCGCACTATTTAGCAAAGATATTACAAAGAATGGCAAAGTACGGATACGTTGATTCATATAAAGGAAGAGGCGGCGGATTTAAGATTACAGATTTAGCTCGTAATACTTCAATTTTAGAAATTGTTGAAAGAATTGAAGGTCCGGTAATTAATTTGAAATGCGTTACGGGATTAAAAGAATGCTCTGAGGAAACTCCTTGTCCTTTACATCATGAATGGGCGCAGATAAGAGACAGAATTTACAATTTGATTTCCAGCAAATCAGTTGACGAAGTTGCAAGTAAATATTTAGAAACATTAAACAAAAGATAAGTAAAATCCGGGAGCTTAGGTTTATGAGATTGTTTTTCGTTTTACTCACGTTTTTAATCGCATCATTAAATTTCGCACAATCAGAAGGCAGTTCGGCTTGTATCGATTGCCATAGTGACGAATCTTTAACAATGGATAGAAACGGCAAAGAAATTTCGCTTTTTGTTAATGCCGATCATTATAAAAAATCGGTTCATCAAGATCTTAAATGTATTGATTGTCATACAGGATTTGATGCAGACGAAATTCCTCATAAACAGGGAAATAATATTTCCCAGGTAAACTGTCTTGATTGCCATTCAGGTGATGACATTCAAAAAAGCGTTCACAAACCTGAAAAAGTTGAATGTTTTTCTTGCCATAATAAGCACGAAATTCAGCCGGCTGAAAATTTTGTAAATAATGAAATTGATTTTTGTTTGAAATGTCATCAAACTTCTGCAGTAAAATCTTATAAAAAATCTGTTCACTTTACTCAATTTGTAAGAAATCAAAAAGCTCCATCTTGTTTGGATTGCCACAATAATTCAGCGCATAATGTTCAGCAGGCGAATTTCACAAAAGAACAGGAAGATAAACTTTGCAGTACTTGCCATAAATCAAGTCATGATGAATTTGCGCAAAGTATTCACGGAATGGCTGCCGGACCAAATACTCCCGGTTGCGTAAGCTGCCACGGCGCGCATGAAGTTTATAACAGCAAATTCTCAATTTCATCTCAATCTTGTTTAAAATGTCATCTTGATCAGGAAAAATTCAAAAATCATGATTTAACTGATTTTGTTAAAAATTATCAGACCAGCGTTCACGCAAGAGTTGGAACAGGCGATAAGGAAGCTGCTACTTGTGTTGATTGTCATGATAATCATATGATAATGGGAATGTCTGCAACGAAAAGTTTAACTGCCAGACAAAATATTCCAAACACTTGCGGTAAATGCCATAATGAAGTTTTAACCGAATATAAAAATTCATCCCATGGAATTCAATTTATTAAATCTCCGAATCTGGCTCCGAATTGTACAGATTGCCACGGTGAACATAATATAACTTCAATTGAAAAATCACCTTTATCAAAACTTGAAGTTCATAAAGTTTGTAATGATTGCCATGCAAAAAATCCTGAAATAGTTAAACTTACAAAAGTTAAACCTGAAGAACTTCTTAATTACGAAAGTTCGGTTCATTTTCAAGCATTGATCAATGGAAATGAAAATGCCGCAACCTGTTCTGATTGCCACGGAAGTCACACAATGCAATCAGTAAATGTTGATTCATCAAGAATTAACAGAGAAAATGTATCAAAAACTTGCGGCGAAGTAGAAGGATGTCATCAGGAAGTTTCGCAAGTATTTATGGAAAGCATTCACGGAAAAGCTGTTTCCGAAGGTAAGATGGATGCTCCAACTTGCGTTGATTGTCATGGAAACCATCAGGTTTATTCAAAAGATGATCCGAAAAGTAAAGTCGGCGGCGCGCAAAAAGTTGTACTACTATGTAATTCATGCCATGCCGATGTAAAAATGGCTGAAAATAATGATCTGCCAATTGATAAAGCTGAAAGTTATTTGGAAAGTTATCACGGTTTGGCAGTCAGGGGCGGAAGTCAATTTGCAGCAGATTGTGCAAGCTGTCACGGTTCGCATAACATCAGACCGAGCAGCGATCCTGCTTCAATGATCCATGAAAATAATCTGAATGAAACTTGCGGAAGTTGCCATCCCGGTGCTTCAATTACAGGTGATTTCAAAAAAGTACACGTTACATATTCAAAAGAAGAATCTCCCCTTCTTTATTATATAGGATTGATCTACATATTTTTGATCGTTGCAATTATCGGATTTATGCTTGTTCATAATATTTTAGATCTTTTCAGAAAACTTCAGGAAAAGAAAAAGCACGCAAAAGAAATTCATGAATTGAAGAAAAGCGGAAAAGTTTATTTAAGAATGTCAAAAAATGAAAGAATACAGCATTTTATAATGTTGACAAGTTTCATTTCATTGGTAATTACCGGCTTTGCACTTAAATATCCTGATGCTTGGTGGGTTGTTGGAGCTCGTACAGTTTTGGGCAGCGGTGCATTTGAAATTAGAAGCATTCTTCATAGAGTTTTCGGGATTTCAATGGCTGCGGTTTCAATCTATCATATGCTTTATCTTGCATTTACAAAACGCGGCAGAAGATTCTTTTTGGATATGCTTCCGAATTTAAAAGATGCGAAAGATTTCATTGTAAATATCAAATTTTTGTTTGGTATCAGCAAGCAAAAACCTTTGTTTGATAGATTTACATATATGGAAAAAGCTGAATATTGGGCTTTGGTTTGGGGTGTTATAATTATGACCGCAACCGGCTTATTGCTGATGTTCAATAATTATTTCTTACAATTTGCTCCAAAAATTTTCTTTGATGTTGCTACAATCGTACACTTATACGAAGCTTGGCTTGCAACATTGGCAATTATTGTATGGCATTTCTACTTTGTAATTTTCAATCCGGAAGTTTATCCGCTTAACAAAGCATTTATTACCGGATATATGAGCGAAGAAGAAATGAAACACGAACATCCGTTAGAATTGGAAAGAATTAAAAAAGAAGAAGAATCAAAAAGAAATAGTGATAAATCATAAGAAATAAAAAAGTTTATATTGAAATTTAGATAACTTGGTCTTATTTTATACAATAAATAATTTATTTAATAAACTTCAGGAGGTTTCATGAAATTTAACGGAAAAATCTTTTTGTCGGTTGCCGTTGCGGCGCTAATCGGATTCTCCGGATTAACTTCAGCTCAGGATAAACATGCTTTTGTCGGTGCTGATAAATGCGGAACATGCCATAAAACCGAAAAACAAGGGAAGCAATTGGATATCTGGAAAAACAGCGCTCATGCAAAAGCTTTCGAAACTTTGAAAAATGAAAAATCACAAGCAATAGCAAAAAAACAAGGCTTGAAAAAAGCTGCTCACGAAAGTGAAGAATGTTTGGTTTGCCATGCTTCCGGTTATAATGTTGATGCTTCTTTAAAACAAGCAAAATTCAAAGTTGAAGATGGTGTTCAATGCGAAACTTGCCATAATGCAGGCGAACATTATCAAGCAATGAAAGTTATGAAAGATCATGATCTTTCAGTAAAAAATGGCATGAGAGAATTTAAATCAGATGCTGAAATTGAAAAATATTGCAAAACTTGCCACAATTCAAAAAGCCCTACTTTCAAAGGCTTTGAATTTGCTAAATTTTGGAATGACGTAAAACATCCGATACCGGCAAAAAAATAATTTCTAAAGGCTAAAAATGAATAAATTTGTATTAACTATTGTTGTTCTTTTTTTCGGTTTGCCTTTATTCATTTTTGCTCAGAATATAAATGGAAGATTTTCATCTTCCATTTATACTTTTGAGCGATTTGACACAACCGATGCTTCTAATAATTACATTCGTGCTTACCAACTTCTAAATCTTAACGTTAATAAAAATAAGTTTTCTTTAAGAACTTATTTGAATTTGGAAAATGATCTTTCCCAAAATATGGATTATGATCCGAGATTAAGATTTTACAATTTGTACTTTGAAGCACGCGATATTTTAAGTTTTGCCACAATTAAATTGGGAAGGCAGCCGATAATCAATACCGTTTCAAGCGGAGTTATGGATGGCATTTCTCTTAATTTAAGATCAGGGAAATTTAAGCTAAGCGGATACTACGGCGGTAACGTTCCTGCGTATCAGAAACTTGAAATGACCAATGATCTTGAAAACGATTATCTTTTGGGCGGTAAACTTTCTACCACCGCAGTGAAAAATTTTCAAATTGGCATTGGCTATGTGAACAAGAATTTTAAGCCTTATGATTTTACCACAAGATTTGATGAAAATTTAAATCCTCTGAATACTTTGATCGAAGCAAGATCAAATCAATTTGAATTTGTTACAGGTGAAGTATTTTATGATTTGAAAAATGTTTTAAATGCCGGCTTCAAATATGAATATGATTTGAATTTTGAAGAAACTTCAATGATTGAATTTAATTCAAGATACGAACAAATTAAAGATCTCGGATTAAATGTTTATTATCAATTCAGAGAACCTAAAATCAGATATAACTCAATTTTCTCGGTTTTTAATTACGGAAACTCTCAGGAAATTGAATTCGGAACTGATTATAAAATAATGAAAAACCTTACTGCCGTTGCAAAATACGGAGTAGTTACTTACGAAAGTGAAAACTCAAGCCGATTAACAGTCGGATTAAATACCGGATTCGGAAGCTTGAACTACAGAAAAACTTTGGGATATGCAGGCGAACTTGATGCAATTTCAATTTATTCTGCGCATAGTTTTATGGAAGGATTATTCACTCCATCTTTAGGTTTATCTTATACTTCTTACAAACTCTCTCAAGATTCCGAAAAAAACAATCTTGCATCGGTTCTTGCAGGTTTGAATTACCGTCCTTTAAGAATGCTTTCCTTTGATTTACAAGGACAGTATTTGAGCAATAAAATCTATAAAAACGATTTTAGAGTTTTCTTCAAACTAAATTACTGGTTTAACACTAACTTAAATCTTTTATAATATGAAGCCAAAATATCTATACAGCATATTAGCTTTGTCGATCATTGTGTTTTTTGCATTCAGCATAAAAACTGAAACCAACGGAAACGAAAAGAAAAACGACAAGCTGATTAAATTTTCTCATAAATTGCATGCCGATCTTGCAGAATGTTCAGATTGCCACGATAAAGTTGCGGAAAGCACCTCACTTGATATGAGATTTTTACCCAACCATGATAATTGCGGCAGCTGCCATGATGTTGAAGATTCAGAAAATTGCAATACTTGTCATATTGATGATAATTACGAACCTTTAATTCAAAAAAAATCAGAACTGATTTTTAATCATAAATATCATATCGAAAATCAAGATATGAAATGTGATAATTGCCATAAAGGAATAAATGAATTTGATTATTCGTTTCAATCGCCTCACCCAAATCCACCAATGGCAACTTGTAATAATTGCCACGATAATTTTGCCGGAAAAGCAACAAACGAATGTGCATCTTGTCACAAATCAACCGTTAATTTAATTCCGGAAACTCATCAGGCAGTTAATTTTTTAAAGACTCATAAATTTACTGCGGAAGAAGCAAATGCAAATTGTATGATGTGTCATGATAATACTACTTGTCAGGATTGCCACACAGCAACTACAGCATTAGCTTCTACAAATACCTCATCGGATTTTTATGCGCCTTACGCTCCTCATAATTATCCGACCGATAACTCAAGAAAGCAAAAATTAAATAAAGTCCATGAAGATCTGAATTTCAGATTTACACATGGAATTGAAGCAAGAGGAAAAAGATCCGAATGCCAAACTTGCCATCAAACTGAAACTTTCTGTGCTGAATGTCACGGTTCTGAAGGCGGAGATTTCGCTCTTGGCGGAATGGTTCCCGCATCTCACAGCCAGCCGGGATTCAAAACTTTTGGAGTTGGCACTGGCGG
>CBDUBH010000105.1:0-11310 GCA_965365345.1 uncultured Melioribacteraceae bacterium | reverse complement strand
CTTTCTTAATCAAATTAAAATATCAAATTATAAAATTTTTGAAATCATCAATTGTGCCGTAATAATGGTAAGCCGCAAAAAGTGCAACGCCATCATAACCCCAGCCGCGGTTTCCCGGAAATTCGCAAACCGGCATTACTTCCAGAATTGTAATTCCGAGTTCTGCCAAAGTTTCAAGATGTTCCTCAGCGGCTTTCCATGTTCCTTGCTGGGTAAAAGTTCCGATGTGCATTTCGTAAACAATTCGCTTATTTGCTTTTACGCCTTTCCATTTTTTATCACTCCAAACAAAATTTTCATGATCCACAATTTGCGAAGGTCTGTGCGGCCCGTCAGGCTGAAATTTTGAAGCAGGATCAGGAAAGATTTTTTCACTGCCATCAAGTTTGAACCCGTAAAAAGTTCCATTTCCCGCTTCGGGAACAAGCAGCGAAAAATATCCGTCATCTTCTTTTTCCAAAGTGCGAACATCAACCAGACTATTAATATCTAAACCGAATGTAACTTCAACTTTATTCCGCTTTGGCGCCCAAACTCTGAAATGAGTTCCTTTTCCATCAATGATTTCAGCGCCAATAGGCAAACTTCTGTGCTTTAATATCCCGGTGTTTTTGCTAGAACTTTTACGATTCGGCATAAATAAATTTTCTCGTCAATAAAATTTGATCAATAAAAAAATTGAAATTCAATTCAGCATGTAAGATTTATAATAATTCAATGAATGAAAAGTGTCAATTCAATATTAAAGTGGTTGAAAATTTAGGGTAAAACTATTTGGAAGATTTTATTGATGGTAAAATTTTTCCGGAAATTGAAAATTCCGGATTAACGGAATTTTTATTTTTTTAGTTGTTTTAATTTTATTAAATAAATTTTCTTTATAGAAATTTAAGTCGTTTAAACTTTCCCGGAATTTATAACTTTCAAAACATTTGCCGCTTGATTTATGTGCCTTTTATCGTGAATGTAAAGGAACATAAACATTTCGCCCGCGTTCATTCGTAAAAGTTTAATTGTAGGTGAAGTAATTTTTATCCGGCTTACTTCGTATCTTTTTGCTTCTTCGATTAATTCTATCATTTCCTTTTTCTGATCAATAAAATCATCAACAATAGAAGAATCGTAATTGCTTTTTGAAGATTGAAATTTTTGCGGAGTTTTCACTTTAAATTTTGCTTCAGGTTTGAACATTCCCAAAACAAATTTGCCCATAAAAGAATTTGTGAATTCATTCAAATTATATTCATCTTTTTCATTTTTTTCCAAAGCGGATTTTATTGCAGGAATGTAAAGTTTATCGAGCGAAATTACGTGATCCAAACATTCGGCAATGCTCCATTTTTCAGGTGAAATTTTGAAGTTCAGTTTTTCATTATCCAAATTCAGGAATTTATTTTTAGCTTCGCTTTGAAGCATGTTAAAACCTTCAACAAGTCCGCTTAAGAAAATTCTTTCTTTCATTTTCTTTCCTTTATTGAATATTGATTCAGTAATTCAAAAACAAATTATTTTTTTTCCAAATAAATTTAAACCGGAATTAAAAAAGTTTAATAAAATATTTAATTACAATTATTAAAGTTTAATTTAAATAAATTTTACAGTTTAGAAAATTATTTTATTATAAAAATTAATGTGTATTTAATTTTGGAATTCAATGTTTTTTATTTCATTAAAAATTCTTTGAACTTTTCAAATTTATTGGAAATCTTTATTGAGATTTTTTCCTTGTTCAAGCAGATCTTTAATCTTTCCGGAATTTCGATTTTTGAATCGATCGCTTTTTCAACCGTTTCCAAAAACTTTGCCGGATGCGCTGTCTCCAAAATTATTGAATTATAATCACCGGGATTTTCTTTTAAATATTTTTGAAGCGCGAGAAATCCCACAGCTCCATGCGGATCAAAAACATAATTATATTTTTGATGAACTTGTTTTATTGCATTTAAAGTTTCTTCATCGGAATGTGAAGATGAAGAAATTATTTTCTGAATTTTATTGTGATCATTTTCAAATATTGAAATTATGCGCGCGAAATTACTCGGATTCCCGACATCCATCGCGTTTGATAAAGTTTGAATTGAATCTTTAGGATTGAACTTTCCGCTCGATAAATATTGGGTGAAAACATCATTAGCATTTACTGCTGCAATAAATTTATGAACAGGCAAACCCATTTTGTAAGCGAAAATTCCGGCTGTCAGATTTCCTAAATTTCCGCTCGGAATTGAAAATATTAATTTACGTTTCTTGTTTTCAATTTGAGCAAATGCATTGAAATAGTAAAAACTTTGCGGTAGCAATCTTGCAATATTAATTGAATTTGCCGAAGATAAATTCAATTTTGAATTTAGTTGAACATCGGCAAAAGCTTGTTTTACAAGCCTTTGGCAATCATCAAAATTTCCTTCAACTTCCAAAGCGATTACATTCCCGCCCAAAGTTGTTAATTGCTTTTCCTGAATTTCACTAACTTTTTTTGAAGGAAATAGCAGTACTACTTTTATACCTTCGGTGTTGTAAAATCCGTTTGCAACCGCGCTTCCCGTATCACCGGAAGTTGCAACGAGAATTGTAATTTCCTTGTTTTCATTTTTGTTGATATGCTCTAAAATTTTTGCCATAAATCTTGCGCCAAAATCTTTGAAGGCAAGAGTCGGCCCGTGAAAAAGCTCAAGCACAAATTCATTCTGAGCAATATTTACAAGGGGAGCAGGGAAATTTATTGAATCATAAATTATTTTTTCGAGATTATTAAAATTAATTTCATCTTTTAAAAATTCATTTGCGATCAATAATGAAATTTCCGGAAATGAAAATTGATGAATTTTTTCAAAAAATTCTTTTTGTAATTTTGGAAATTCAACCGGCAAAAATAATCCACCGTCATTTGCAATTCCTTTTATCACGGCTTCTTTAAATGAAACTAAATTGCTCCGGTTATTTGTGCTGTAGAATTTCATTTAAATTATTATAGGTCCGTTCGGATTAATTTTCGAGATGTAAATTTCATTAGCAAGATTTTCTTCTTTAAGAACATTTCGCATAGCTTCGCTAATTTTTACTGCACTCTCTTCAGAATCGGAAAGCGCAAAAATTGATGGACCCGATCCGGAAATATTGCACGCAATTGCGCCGCCATCAAAAGCTGCATTTTTAATATCGTAATAACGCGGAATTAATTTTGCGCGAACCGGTTCTGCAACAACATCTTTTATTGAATCGCAGATCAATTTTAAATCATTTTTGAAAAGTCCTGCAATTAGTCCCGCAACATTTCCCCATTGCGTAATTGCATTTTTTAGCGGAATATTTTCGGGCATCATTGCACGTGCTTCTTTTGTTTTAATTTCGATGCGCGGATGAATTACTGTGCAAAATAAATTTTCCGGAAATGGAATTTGCACAACTTCAACCGGATCATAACTTTTTATTAAAACAAATCCGCCGAAAAGACAAGGCGCAACGTTATCTGCGTGAATTGAACCGCTTGAAATTCTCTCGCCTTCCAAAGCAAAATCAAGCAATTCATTTTTAGCAAGATTAAGCTGCATCAATTCGTTACATGCAAAAACTGCCGCAACCGCACTCGCAGCACTTGAGCCCAAGCCGCTATTCATCGGCATTTTTTTGTGAATTTCAAGTTCAAAACCTTTTTCAAAATGGTATTTTTTCATCATGTTTATCAAAGGCAAACCTGCGGTATTTAATTCTGCATCGTAAGGAAGTTTTCCCTGATCGCCTGTGATCTTTTTAATTTTTACGCCGGGCAATTCCGCTTTGCGCAATATAATTTCATCACCGGGTTGATCAACGGCAAATCCTAAAATATCAAATCCGCAGCCGATATTTGAAACTGTTGCGGGCGCAAAAACTCTAATTTCATTTTCCATTTATTTTTTTGAAAATTTAAAGTGAAAAATTTTTAATTGATCTTGATATTTTTTTCAGTGACGAGATATATCTCGTCTCTACGGAAATATTTTTCTTATTTTGTCAGCTTCTAATTTTGTCAGATTCTAAACTTCGCCGGAATCTTTTCGTACTTTTCAAATTTGTATTTATTATACAGCCGTCGGATTCTGAACAAGCCTGCCTGCCGGCAGGCAGGTCAGAATGACGGCTACGAAGATTTCTCGTCCCGATTAAATCGGGACTTCGAAATGACAAATTTAATTTTTCAATCTTTCTATCTTTGAATCTTTTATTTAATATATCCTTTTTCTATCATTAATTCAGCGATAAGTAATGTTCCGCCTGCTGCACCGCGAATTGTGTTATGCGAAAGAACGACAAATTTATAATCGAACAAATTACAATTTCGCAATCTTCCTATACTTACAGCCATACCGTTTTCCAAATTTCTGTGGACTTTCGGCTGCGGATATTTTACTTCATCAAAATAATGAATAGGATTTTTTGGTGCTGATGGCAAATTCAAATCTTGCGGATCGCTTTTGAAGTTTTTCCAAAGTTGAATTATTTCTTCAGCTTCTGGTTTCTTTTTAAATTTTACCTGAACTGTTTCCAAATGTCCGTCAGTTACGGCAACGCGATTGCATTGTGCTGAAATTTTAAAATCAACATTTTTAATTTCACCGTTTTCAAATTTTCCGAAAATTTTTAGCGGCTCGGTTTCCATTTTTCCCTCTTCACTGCCGATAAAAGGAACAACATTATCAATAATATCAAGCGATGCAACTCCCGGATATCCCGCGCCCGAAAGCGCTTGCATGGTTACAACATTTACAGATTCAATTTCAAAATTATCAATTAAAGGTTTTAAAGCCATTGCAAGTCCGATTGTTGAGCAATTCGGATTTGTAACTATTGCGCCTTTTCTGTCTTGAAATTTTATTAATTCAAGATGATCCGGATTTATTTCTGGAATCATCAAAGGAACATCTTTATCGAATCTGTGATTTTTGGAATTTGAAATTACATAATAACCGTTTTCAGCAAATTGTTCTTCAATTTCGCCTGCTACATTTGCATCAAGTCCGGAAAAAATTATTTTACTTTCAAAATCAGGTTTACATTCTTTAATAATAATTTCGCTTGCAATTTCAGGGAGCGGTTTTTGCTGAAACCAATTTACCGCATCTTTATATTTTTTTCCGGCGGATCTTTCTGAAGCGCCGAGTTCATGAATTTCGAACCATGGATGATCTGCCAAAAGCTCAATAAATTTTTGTCCAACGCTGCCGGTTGCTCCCAAAATTGCAACAGGTATTTTATTCTTTTTCATTTATCTTCCTTAATAATTTTCATCTCTCAAAAAAATTAAAGCCATTAAAATTTCTTTTTATTTAACATTTGCAAAGTATTTTAATGACAAATATAATTGATAAAATAAAGCATTGCACAAATAAATTTCAATTTCAAATAAAATATTTTTATATCATTTTTTAATTTTTGAATTTACTTAATTCTAATTCAATTAATACCGCAATTCAAAATTCCTTGATTTAAAAGTAAAGATTGATTACAATAGAATAAAAACCTCCGCAACAATAAGGATTTCCATATGAAAACCGTTCGAGAAATTTTGAATAAAAAAGGATACGATGTTTACACGATTGATTACCAGGCAACAGTTTTTGACGCATTAAAATTGATGGCAGAAAAGGAAATCGGTTCGGTGCTTGCAGTTGACGGTGAAAATTTAGTGGGAATTCTTTCCGAAAGAGATTATGCCCGCAAAATAGCACTTCAAGGAAAATTTTCTAAAGAAACCAAAGTAAACGAAATAATGTCACCTAAAGTTATAGTTGTAAATCTTGATAACACAGTTGAAGAATGTATGGCACTTATGAGCGGAAAAAAGATTCGCCATCTTCCGGTTGTTGAAAACGAAAAGTTAAAGGGAATTGTTTCAATCGGCGATATTGTAAAAGCTCAGATTGATGAACACGAATTCGTAATTGATCAACTTGTTCAATACATTGCAAACACTCCATCAATTATTGATGAAGATTTACGGAAGGGGAAAAAACCGGTTCCTTCAATAAAATAAATTAATTTATAAAGTTTGTTTTAAAATTTTTAATTTTTATTTTTGTATCTTAGTTAAGAAAATATTTTTAATGAGGAGAATAAATGGGCAGAGGAGATAAAAGATCTAAAAAAGGAAAGATCTTTAAAGGAAGCTACGGAAAAAGCCGTCCGAAAGCACAAAACAAAAGAAATGCAAAAGCTGAAAGAGCTGCACAAGAAAAAAAATAAAATTTGAAAAGAGAAAAGAAATTACAACTTTTCTCTTTTTTGTTTTAAAGCATTTTTATCATATACAATTTCTTAAAGATATTTTTAAGCTGAAACTTATTTGAAAATATTTTAACTTAGAAATTTTTTCACCACAATAAAATTTCATTCAATTCCAATTAAACTTTCCTTTAAATTTTTTCTTTATAAATTTATTATGAATTTCTTATAGAGAATTTTATGAAAATTTATACTTTTAAACAGATTCAAAATTTGCCTGTCTCAATTGATGAAGCGTGGAATTTTTTCTCTAACCCGAAAAATTTAAATGATATTACTCCGCCAAGTTTAAATTTCGAAATAACTTCAGAGCTTCCCGAAAAAATGTACTCCGGAATGGTGATCACTTATAAAATAAAGATCATTGCGGGAATTCCTCAAATATGGGTAACCGAAATTAAAAACATAGAAGAGAAAAAATTTTTTATTGATGAACAAAGATTTGGGCCGTATAAATTCTGGCATCACAAACATATTTTCAAGGAAATTGAAAGCGGAGTTGAAATGACGGATCTCATCCATTATGCAATTCCATTCGGGATATTTGGACAAATTGCAAATTCAATTTTTGTACAGAAAAAGTTGAATGAAATTTTTTCGTACAGAAAAAAATATCTTTCAGAAAAATTTAAATGAAAATGAATTTAGTTTTATTTTCAAATTGATTTTTGAATTTTAAAATTTAGAAAAGGAAATATCACTTCTTTTAGAAAAGAAAATTTTATTTTTGAAAAATGATTCATTATTCAAATTTAGATTAAAAAAAATATTTGTTTGCTAGAATTCAATTAATTCTGGTTTGCCGAATTGAAATCTGTTAAATTGGTAGTAAATTTCATTTTGCTGGAAGAAGTGAGAATTTCGTGATCGCGGATCATTTGCATTTGGATAATATGCAAATAAAAATTGCACCGGTGGAAAAATTAAATGTTCATTTCTAAATCTTAACCCGATTCCGTAAGCCTGCTGTAAACTTGATCTGAAAAATTTTTGATTACTGTGAGCTAAAAGTGCAAAATCCGCAAATGTAATAACAGCTAAATTAAATCCGGCTAATTCAATCGGAAGAAAAATATTTCCTTCATAATTTAAAACTAATTTCCGGTTGCCTAATTCATTAGAAGAAAATCCGCGCAATCCGTTTCTACCGTTAATATTTAAAAGCTGTCCTTGCGTTAATGGTTCATATCTATATGAATATCTGTTCCCAAAATAATTACGCCATTTTACATTTCCCAGTGTTATTAATCTTGTAAAATATAAAAGATCTAAAGCAATTACTCCGTTGCGCCAACCTCTGGCATCTCTGAAAGCGCCTGTTTGCGTACCTATATGAAAATATCCTTTGCTCTTATTGAATAGACTGTAACCAAATCTTATTCCGTAATAAGGTACATCTCTGAACTCACCATTTTCAATTCCTGTAATAAATTCAAACATTGAACCCGCCGGAATATCTTCGGTTTTCCCCAATTCAAAAATGTAATTATCTTTATAATATTTTCTTTCGGCAAACCCGATTCTGAATAAATACAAAAGATTATTTTGAAATTGCTGCAGAGAATCGGCTTCCGGTTTTTGTGTGTAAAGTGTACTTGAAGTTCTTAAAGCAATATTCAATCTGTTTTGATTTACTCTATCAACACTGAAAGGAATGAAATCAAAAGCATATCCTAACCAAAGATCTTGTTTATTGAAAAAAATTGTTTGCGGTTTTTGCAGCGTATCCACAATTATTATTGGATGTGTATTTACCCAATTCATCTCAATTCCGCCTGCCCAGCGTGCAACCGGCGAATAAAAATCTCGATTATAACTTACCCCTACAATTTTATCTTTTTCATAAGTTAAATGATAAATCCTTCCCGTAAAAAATGAGCGATTAATATTTTCCATTCTGAAATCTGCATCCCAAGTCCAACCGCGCGGCAAATGATCTGCAAATTTGAATTTATAACTGAACTCACTTCCAAGTCCAATAAAGTTATTATCTTTTATATAAAACGCTCCTGAATTTTCAGATGAATTATATGCAGCACTTGCATTGATACTCCAAATATCCTGCGCATAAACAGTAACATCAATGCTATCTTTCGAAACTTCCTGCGGAACAACTTTTGCATCGTAAATAAAACTGTATTCCCTTAACAATCTTTCACTTTCAGATGCATTGAACGGATAAAATCTTTCGCCGGCAGAAAAAAGTAATCTATTTCTAATTCTCCACTTTCTTGTTTTATAATGTAAAGAATTTGCGGTCGTTTTTATCCATCCTGTTGGAGCCGTTGAAGTATCTTCAATTGAAGCGCCGAAAACATCTAAAACAACGATATTTAATTTTCTTATGAATTTTCCGCTGTATTTTGTTAAATGACTATAATTTTCCGGCGTTGTAGTTTCTTCCAATTCATCAAAAACCAAAATGTTTTTTAGAAGTCTTGAAAAGATATTTTCCTTTTCAGAAAATTTTTTTACGTCTTCAATAAATGTCGTTGAATCTTTTTTTTCTTCCTGCGAAAATATTAATGACGATTTTAAACTGAACAAGATCAGCAAAATCATAAAATTCCTTTTCGCGGAAGAACTGCGCATTTAATTTTATCCTGTAAAAAAAATTTATACCTAATATGAAATTAAGATATGTGGATTAAATTTAATTTAGATGAATTACGCAAAAAAAGAAACGCTAAAAAATAAAGTTCAGCAAACGTTCATCCCGAATATATTTTTCAATGCGGCGCAAGCAGCGTGATAGCCGCACATTCCGTGAATTCCGCCGCCCGGAGGAGTTGAAGATGAACAGATGTAAATTTCTTTTGCGGGTGTTGAATATGGATTTAATCTTATTGCGGGGCGCGTAAATAATTGCCGCCAGTTTTGCATTCCGCCGTTAATATCGCCGCCGATGTAATTCGGATTGTAATTATGAAAATCAATTGCATTCATAACTTTTTTTGCTACAATTTGTTTTTTAAATCCCGGTGCAAATCTTTCAATTTGATTTTCTATTCTTTCCGTTGCATCTTCGGTTGAGCCGTTCGGAGTGTGGCAGTAACCCCAAATTACATTTAAGTTTTCTTTTGTTCGTGTTTTGTCAAAATAACTTTGTTGTGCAAGAAGCACAAAAGGTTTTTCCGAAATTCTTCCGTTCCAAACCAACTTTTCACTTTCGGTAATTTCTTCTTTTGTTGCCCCGATATGAACCACTCCCGCTTTGTTGCAATCCGGATTTACAAAAGGAATTTCACCTTCAATAATCCAATCAATTTTGAAAACTCCGGCGCCGTATTTAAAATTTCGTAATTGTGAATTATAACTTTCGGTAAATTTTTCTGATGCAATACTTAAAATATTTTTCGGAACAGTATCAAACAAAATTGCGCGCGCAGGAGGAATATCATTTAAACTTTTCACATGAAAATTAGTTTGAACTTCTCCGCCTAAACTTATAAAATATTTTTCAAGAGCTTTTGCCAAACTTTCGGTTCCGCCTTCAGGAAATGGCCAGCCAACCGTATGTCCCAAACTTCCCAAAACCAAACCGAACGAAGCGGTAATTATATCATCAAGCGGAAGTATTGAATGAGCTGAAAGTCCGCTGAAAAATCCTTTAGCATATTTTCCTCTGAATTTTGAATCGGTAAAAAATGAATTTGATTGCAATGCCTGAATTCCGAATTGAAGAAGTTTAAAAGGCTGTTTCGGAATTTTAAGCGGACCGAGTAAATCCGGTTTTATATCATCCCAAATTTTTACAAGCGATGAAAAAAGATTTGCGTAATTTTCGGCATCAATTCCTAAAGTTTGCGCCGTGTGAAAAACAGATTTATGCAATAATGCTGCATGACCATCATCAAAAGGATGCGCCAATGAAATTGGGGGTTCGATCCATTTCACTCCGAAATTTTGCAACGGCAGCTTTGAAAAATAAGGCGATGATGCAGCAAGCGGATGAATTGCAGAGCAAACATCATATTTACAGCCGTAATTTTCAAATTCTTCAGTGCGCATTCCGCCGCCGGTTTTTTCTTTAGCTTCCAGAATCAAAACTTTTAAACCGGCTTCTGACATTTTTATTCCTGCCGAAAGTCCGTTTGGTCCCGATCCGATTATTACAGCATCATAATTCATATTCATCAAAATAAATTTGTACTTAAAATTTAATTTATAATAAAACGAATAAATTGAAATTCATTTTGAATATTTTTTTTAGGATGCAAATAATTTCTCAAGGTAATTTTTAATAAAATTAGAGGGATTTTTTGTAGAAATTTTTGATAATTGAATAATTTTTATTCAAAATTCATTTATAAATTTTAAAATTTTTATCATGCACAAACATTTTTTGAAAAAATTATTCACTTTTCAATCGAAAATCTTAATTTTTTGCAATTTTTTGTTTGTTTTTATTTTTTATAACTATTATATTTAAGTGTGCCCAAAGGGGTACATGTTATTTTTTTTATTTTATTTGAGGTTCTTTTAATGAGTACTAAGCTTTTCGTGGGAAGCCTCCCATGGGCTGTTAATGATGATTCCTTAAGATCAACTTTTGAATCTTTCGGCAACGTTGTTTCAGCAAAGGTTGTTACCGATCGTACGACCGGTAAATCAAGAGGATTCGGTTTTGTTGAAATGGAAACTGAATCTGACGCAAATGCTGCAATTAAAGCACTTAACGGAAGCGACTTAAACGGTCGCAAGATTATCGTTAATGAAGCTAAACCAAGAGCATAAAAGTTTTAATTGTTCGCAAAAGCACTCCTTGATGAGTGCTTTTTTTATTTTAAACAAATCACTTTCTAAAATCTAAATTTCTCTTTTGATTTAAAATTGTGATCTATTATCCTTTTACAATATTTTTTTATAAAACCTGAACTGTTATTCCGAATGAAAATTGTCTTTCGTATCTATGAGTTAACCGCCAGCCGAAATCAAATTGAAACGGAAATAAAATATGTCCTAACTGAAATCCTGCTTCGTATAAAGGAAGTTTGAAAACTTTATATTCTTTTACCGGAATTAATTCTGCAGTTTCATCTGAAATAT
>CBDUBH010000104.1:0-11323 GCA_965365345.1 uncultured Melioribacteraceae bacterium | reverse complement strand
CACTCGGCTGCCAAAATTTGAAAGGGAAGTGTATAGCCAACGCCTTCGCTAATAATTCCAAGCTCGCCTAAAATCCCCGTTGCAGCATAAAATTGCGCTGAAGTTTCAGTTGGAATGTGCGGAGAGGTCGGAACCCAAATTAATTTGGTATCTTTGAAAAGCATTTTACGTTTCCAGCCCTGCATTTTTACAATTTTCAAATCGCATTTAATTCCACCGGAAAGGTATTTTTCCTTATTTAGAAAATTTGCAAGTTCGCCGCAGGTAAGTCCGTAAACGTATGGAATTTTGTATTGTCCGATAAAAGAAACGAATTTATCTTCAACAAGATTTCCTTCAATTTTAATTCCACCTAAAGGATTTGGTCTGTCCAAAATTATAAATTCGATTCCGTTTTCGGCAGCAGCTTCCATTGCCAAACCCATTGTAGAAATGTAGGTATAACTTCTTACGCCAATATCTTGAATATCATAAACAAGCGCGTCAAGATTTTTCAAAATTTCAGGTGAGGGTTTTTTATTTTTTCCGTAAAGAGAATAGACCGGCAAATTCGTAAGTGAATCAAAGTAAAATTTTACATTTTCGCCGGCGTATTTTTCTCCGCGAATTCCATGTTCCGGTGCAAATAAAGCAATAAGATTTACTTGTGGATTTTGATATAAGATATCTATTGTTGATTTTAAATTTTTATCAACTCCGGTTTGATTAGTAATCAACCCGATTTTTTTATTTTTTAGAATTTCAAAATTCTGAAGTTTTAATACATCAATTCCGGTTAAAACTTCAACTTTTTGAGCAAAGTTAAATTCATTTAATAAAAGAATGAGAAAAAAGAAAATTATTCTTTTAAACATTTATCAATTTCGCCTGTGATTGTTGCAATAATTGCGTTTATTTCGGTTGATATTGCTTCAGTTGTTTCGAGCAATCTTTTTGCTTCAGCGTTTTGCTTAATTGATGAACAATTAATTAGCACATTTAAAAATGCGCCTTTTGTCGCTGTTGAAACCAAAAGTGCCGCAACTCCTGCATCTGAAAGTGAATTTTGATTTCCTTTTTTTGCAACAGTTTGAATTAAAGGAATCATTTCTCTGCAAAGTTTGATAACTTCTGCCGGAACTTCTGCTGCGCCGTATGTTGCCTCTTCAATTTTTTGACTACGTTTAAATTTTTCATCATCACTTTCTTTAGGAAGTTTGAAAGCATCCATAACGGTATTAAAAGCTTCGTTATCTTTTTCGCCAAGTTCCAGAAATTTTTGCTTAAAACTTATAAACTGATCTTTTACCGAAATCATTTCTTGTTCAACTTCAGCGTATTTCTTTTTGCCGATTGTTAAATTGCAAACCATTTCTCCTAAAGATGCTGATAAAACTCCGCACATTGCAGCAACATTTCCACCTCCGGGAGTTGGCGAATTAGATGAAAGTTCATTCAAATATTCTTGTAAAGATTTTTCGAGATTCATAAATTCCTCTTTGTAAATAATTAGAATATATAATTTATAATCCAGTATGAAAAGAACATTTGTCATTCCGGCTTGTCCGGAATGACGGTAAATTAAGTATTAAAATTATGAATTCTACATTCTACATTAAATTAAATATTCAATTACTTTATTTTTTGCGTCAAAATTATTAAGCGAACTTAATCCTAATTTATCAATTGCGGTTTCAACCAGAATTTTTTCGTCATCGGTTGTATTTCCGGAATAATATCTTCCTGCCTGAAGTAAAGCTTCCAAAGGAACAAGGCCGACAATTTCACTGCCAGCAATTTCAACTCCCAATCTTTCAGCTTCTTTTCTAACTTCTTCAAATGCTACGTGAAGGGGAGTAACGTTATAATTTTTTAAATTCATTGAAACTTGAGTGATACCGTATTTTTCAAGACTAACACCCATTCCCTGAACAGTTTTTAATCTTCCGGGAATTTTAATTTTTTTTCCGTTTTCATCAAGTACAAATTCGCCTTTTTCATCAACTTTGAAAGTTCCGGTTTCGCGCAAAGTTTCAGCAATTTCCTTTGCAAATTTTACATCATCAGATTTTATATTTACGTTATAAGCAACCAGGAAAAATCTTGCGCCGGTAACAATTGCTCCGAGTTTAGGATTGAATTTTGCCTCACCGAAATCCGGCTTCCATTCAGCATCTTTTAACTTTTCTTCTAAACCTTCATATTCACCTTTGCGAATGTTCGAAAGCAATTTTCTTTCAGGTTTTTTTGCTGCTTCTTCGTAAAGATAAACCGGAACGTCTAATTCTTTTGAAATTCTTTCGCCAAATTTTTCAGAAATTTTCACACATTCTTCCATTGTAACATTGGCAACCGGAATGAAAGGAACAACATCAATTGCGCCTAATCTTTTATGTTCGCCTTTGTGATTGGTCATATCAATATTTTTTGCTGCAGCTTTACAAGCGGCAATTGCACCTTCCAAAATTCCGTTTTCATCACCGGCTAAAGTTACAACAACGCGGTTATAATCGGCATCCGGTTCAAGATTCAGCAATTTTACATTTTCAATATTTTTTACCGATTCTGTAATTTCGTCAAATGTTTTTTGATTTTTTCCTTCGCTGAAATTCGGTACGCATTCAATGATCTTCATAAAATTTCCTAAATATATTTTAATTTTTATTTGAATATTTTCGAAATAGAAAAGTCATTCCTGCTTGTCCGCCTTGGCCAAAACAATTCGGACAGGTCCGGAATCTGAAATTTATCTTAAAATTCAATTTTGATTTTGATAAATTATTTTTCCGTTTTTGATCGTCATTATATTTAAATTTTTTGCAACCTGATAAACAATATCAGCATATTCTTCCGCATCAAAAATTGCAAGATCTGCTTTTTTCCCGATCTCTATACTTCCAACTTCATTTTGTATATCCAAAGCTTTTGCAGCATTAATCGTAACTGCGGAAATCGTTTCTTCAATTGTCATTTTCATTTCGATTGCAGCAAGACTCATAATCAGATTTAAATTAGCAATATGTGAAGAACCTGGATTATAATCCGTAGAAAGCGCAACAATTCCGCCGTTATCAATTATTTTTCTTGCCGGCGCGTAGCCGTAATGCAAAAAGAATGAAACTCCCGGCAAAAGTACGCAGGGAATTTTAGCATTTGCCAATCTGATTACATCTTCTTCGGAAACAACTTCAAGATGATCAATGCTGATAGCATTATATTTTAGCGCAAGATCAACGCCGCCAATTCTGTTAAATTGCTCAGAATGAATTTTGATTTTGAATCCTATTGCTTTTGCTGCTGCAAAAATCAGATCAGTTTGTTCCGCGCTGAAAGCAGTTTCTTCACAAAAAACATCACAAAAAACTGCAAGTTTTTCATTTGCGACTTTCGGCAGCATTGAGTTCAAAATCAACGCGATGTATGATTCTTTATTATTTTTGAATTCTTTCGGAAAAGTATGCGCGCCTAAAAAAGTCGGGTAAATATCAATATCAAAAATTTCATTCGCTTTTTTTATTGATTCCAAAAGTTTAACTTCATTTCCCAGATTTAAACCGTAACCGCTTTTAATTTCAAGTGAAGTTACTCCTTGCGAAATAAAATAATCAACTCTTTTATTTACCAAATCTAAAAGATCTTCCTCGGAAATTTGTCTTACTGAATTTACTGTTTTTGTAATTCCGCCGCCTTGTTTAGCAATTTCTTCGTAACCAACTCCGGCAATTTTCATTTTGAATTCGCCGGCGCGACTTCCCGCAAAAGCAGTGTGAGTGTGGCAATCTACCAATCCGGGTAAAATGACTTTATTTTTTACGTCAATAATCTGATCAAAATCAATTGTATTTATTGATGAGTTCGGAATTATATCTTTTATCAGGCCATTTTCAATAATAATGGAATGATTTTCAAGAACATTTAATTCGGAATGTTCTTTACCGGATTTGAAATTTTTACCGTTAGTATCAACGGTTACAATTTGAGCAGCATTTGCGAGTAATTTTTTCATGATATCAATGCAAAACGATTATTAAATTATTTAAGATTAAACAAAATTTAAAAGATATAGCAAATTACAAAGAAGAGTTTATATTTCATATAAATTGAGTTAAATATTATAGTTAAAATAATAATTTTTGTCAATAAAACGATATTTTAGTAAATTTAAATGTCAAAATTTAAGGATTTAAGTAATGGCTCCTTCAAAGAAGTTGAATATCCTTTTTGTAACATCAGAAGTTGCACCATTTGTAAAAACCGGGGGATTAGCTGATGTTTCTTCCTCACTGCCTCAAGCTTTAACTGAATTAGGTCATGAAGTTAGATTGCTCGTGCCAAAATACGGCGCAATTGATGAAAGGAAATTTAAGATTCATGAAGTGGTAAGATTAAAAGATCTTACAATCCCGATGGGCGAAAGAAACATTACATTTTCCTTAAGATCATCTTTTTTGATTGGACCGAAAGCCAGAGTTCAAATTTATTTTTTAGAAAATGAAGAATATTTTACCAGTAGAGAAAATTTATATGTAGATCAAAAAACCGGAAATGATTATCCGGATAACGATGAAAGATTTATTTTACTTGCGCGCTCGGTTTTTTCGCTTATAAAAACTTTAAGTTGGGTTCCTGATATAATTCATTTGAATGATTGGCAAACCGGATTAATTCCAGCATATATAAAAATAGTTTATAAAAATGATCCGCAAATAGAAAGAATAAAAACTGTTTTTACAATTCATAATCTTGCATATCAAGGATTTTTCCCGAAAAGTTCTTTTTCAAAAACCGGATTGCCCGATGAATTAAATTCAGAAAAGGGAATTGAAATTTACGGCAGATTGAATTTTATGAAAAGCGGAATTTTATATTCTGATGCAATTACAACCGTAAGCGAAAGATACGCTGAAGAAATTACAAAAGATGATGAATTAAGTGCCGGATTGAAACAAGTTCTTCATAAAAGAAAAAAACATTTATTCGGAATTTTAAATGGCATTGACGATAAAGTTTGGAATCCCGAAATTGATAATTTAATCGCAAAAAATTACTCGATCAAAAATTTCGATGGCAAATTAGAGAATAAAAAATCTCTGCTTGAAAAGTTCAAAATGGAATTTAATGAAGAAATTCCGGTAATAGGAATGATTTCAAGATTGGTTGATGCTAAAGGCTTTGATCTTATTTCTGAAATTGCAGCAGATATTTTAAAAGAAGACGTTAGAATGATTTTGCTTGGAAGCGGTGATAAAATATATCATGCATTTTTTGAAAATCTGCAAAAAAAATATCCCGGGAAATTTGCCTGCGTTTTAGGATTTGATGAAGAACTTGCACATTTAATTGAAGCGGGAAGTGATATTTTCTTAATGCCTTCGAAATATGAACCTTGCGGTTTAAATCAAATGTACAGCCTTTCTTATGGAACGGTTCCGGTAGTTCACGAAACCGGAGGATTGGCTGATACAGTTACAAGATTTAACGAAAAAGAAGAAACCGGAAACGGATTTTCAATTAAGAAATATAATTCCGCTGATCTTTTAAAAGAAATAAAACGTGCTCTTAAAATTTACGGCGATAAAAAAGTTTGGCATAAAATAGTTAAGAACGGAATGAAAAATGATTACGGCTGGAACAATTCGGCAAAAAAATATTTAGACCTTTATAAAAATTTAATAAGCGGAAATTAAGTGACACCTGCGGTTTTTTTTGATAGAGATGGTACGCTTAATTTTGATCCCGGTTATTTGGGCGATCCCGAAAAAGTTAAACTATATGATTATGTGCCTGAAGGCATAAAAGCTTTGCAATTGAAAGGATTTAAAATAATTGTTATTTCAAATCAAAGTGGAATTGCCAGGGGTTTGATCACAAAAAAAAATGTTGAATCGGTAAATTCCAGGATCAACGAAATTATTCAGAATGAAAGTTCAGCAAATATTGATGCATTTTATTATTGCGAACATCATCCTGATTTTAGTACTAAAGATGAATGCAACTGCAGGAAACCCTCGCCGGAACTTATTTATAAAGCTGCTGTAGAACATAAAATAAATTTGCAAAAATCATATTTCGTGGGCGATAAATTTTCCGATGCCGAATGCGGCAATAATGCAAATTTAAAGACCGTGCTAATCAAGCATTCCATAGAAAATGATGAAATTAAACTTTGGTTAAATAAAAATAATAGTGTAAATTTCATGGCTGAAAATTTTCAAAAAGCTGTTGAATTTATACTGAATGATTTTACGGAGGAAATCGGTTGATTAATAAATTTAAATTGTCGTTTTTATTGTTTTTGTCATTGTTCATTTCGGCTTGCAGCGACGATCCCAACTCAATAGGAATTGATCAACTTTCGCAGGATTATCTTACTTTTGACGAAATTACAATTGATTCTATTACTGTTTTGAACTCATCTGTTAAAACAATTAACACAGGTGTTTCAAAAAGTTTACTTTTAGGGAATTACAGCGGAACCGAAGCTTCCTTCCTTGTAAAATTTGCTGTCCTTCTTCAGGATTCAATTAAAGAAATGGTAAATCAAAATTCGATCTCTGTTTCAGAGGCTTATATTGAAATGTATCCAAATTACAGAGCCGGATCAGGCGAATTATCAAATATTGAAGTTTATGAAGTTTTAAGAAATTGGCAGACGTTTAATTTCAATTCAGATAGCTTAATAGGAATTTCCGGAACTGAAAACCTTTCCGATTCAATTTCCGTATCTGATACTTTATACAGAATAAAGATTAAAAATGATTTGATTTTAAATTGGCTGAAAAGCAGTACAGATGCCTCAATTGCAAATAATGGAATTCTTGTTAAATCAACAGATCAAAATTTGATTAGAGGATTTCAATCAATTGACGGATCTGAAGATCTTTCAAACCCATTTATAATGCAATTAAAAGTTAAATTGCAAAAATCAACAGGAAGTAATTTTGATTTAAATTTTGCTCCTTTGCAAGATGTTCATGTAGCAACTTTAACGGATAATTCAATTCTGAATGATCAGCAATATATGTATTTGCAGAGCGGAGTTGCAATAAACGGAAATTTGAAATTTGATCTTGCAAAACTTCCTACTGACATTATTATAAATGATGCAACTTTAGAATTTACTTATGACTCTTTAAAATCTTTTTTCGGCATTCCCGCGATTCAGCAGCTAAATGTCTCTTTGTTAGATAGCACAAATCAAATTGCGGAAGATGTAACTTTATTCAAATCAGGCGTAAAGTTCAGAGGATCTGTTAACAGAATTATTCAGACAATTATGCTGAAAAAATCTGAAAAAGAATTGAAGATCAGTCTGGTTGAAGAACATAATTTTATTGATAGAATTGCAATTTATTCAGATGAAACCGGGATTCCGGAATTCAGACCAAAACTTATAATCAGATTTTCAAAACTCGGTTTGTAAAAATGAAAATATATAAAATTATTTTAATCGCATTAATTTTCGGTACAACTGCTTTTGCTCAAAGCAATTCAATTTACTCAAGATACGGAATTGGCGATCTTGTTTATTCTTCATCTGCAAGAAAATTTGCAATGTCGGATGGCGGAAATACTTTATTTGATACTGAAAATTTAAGTTATTCCAACCCTGCTTCTTGGAGCGGATTAACTATGACCCGTTTTGAAACCGGAATTTATTTCAGCGGTGCAAATCAGAAATCATCTACACAAAATTCATTAAATGCGGCTTCGCAATTCTCCGGTTTTTTACTAGGATTTCCGTTGATGCAGCAAAGAGGAATTTCACTTGTTGGCGGAATTGTACCTTTTTCAAGAATTAATTATGATGTGAAAAACAGTGAAAATAAATTTGAAACTCCATATACTGTTGAATTCAAAGGTGAAGGCGGAGTTTCAAAAGCATTTTTAGGCGCATCTTTTAAATTTCCGTTTGATCTGAATTTTGGTGCATCATTCGATTATTACGTTGGAAATTTGAATTATTCATCAAAATTCGATTTTGAAAATCAGACCTATACAGATGCAGAATTTCAAAAAGCTGAAAAATTATCAGGAATCGGAACAACATTTGGATTAATTACACCGGATTTTGCTAAAATTTTAAATTTTAAAACAATTTCTAATTTAAGATTTTCATTATCTTATAATTATATCGGCGAACTTTTAGCTGATAGCAGTCTTTTGGCAACAACAAGTTTGGGAGAAGAAACTTTATTTTCAAGTGAAACGGATGTAACAGTTCCTTCGCGATTAAATTTGGGAGCGGGAATTACAATTTCAGGATCTCATAATTTTGTTTTTGATTATATATTTCAGCCGTTTTCAAATTATAAGTTTGGTGATTTTACATCAGCAAATTTAAAAGATTTGACACGCTACAGTTTAGGGTATGAATATAAAAATCGTTCAGTAACAAATCCTTCGTTCTGGGAACAAGTGGCATTACGCGGAGGTTTAAGTTATGAGCAAAGTCAATTTGGAATAAGAGAAAATAATATAGATGAATTAGGTTTTTACGGTGGAATTTCTTTTCCCTTAGATAATTTTAATTCGATTGATTTCGGTATAAAATATGCTCAACGCGGAACTTTAGAGAATAATTTAGTTAAAGAAAATATAGTTAAAATGTTAATATCATTAAGTATCGGTGAGCTTTGGTTCATCAGATGATAAGTGAATTTACCAAAATAAGGAGAATAAAATTGAATAACTCAAAATATTTTCTGGCCTTATTGTTTGTTGTATTATTTGCACCTTTAACTTTAAAGGCGAATTTTTCAGCAAACGCAAGTGCGCAAATGTCGGATAGTATGGAAGTTTTAAAAAATTACAGTCTGTTTTTTGAATTTCATAAAAACGGTGATTATACAAGTGCCGTTCCTTACGGATGGGAAGTTATAAAACTTAATCCGTCAAGATTCAAAAACGTGTATTCAAAAATGGAAGACGCGCTTTGGTATTTGCACGATAGTACAGAAGTTTCAGAAGACGAAAAAAATGCAATTGCTGATACTACATTGTATCTTTATGATGTGGCAATTCAAAATGTTCCAAACCAAGCCGGATTTTACCATGCCAGAAAAGCATTCGTTATGGAAAGCTGGTTACAAAATCCAAATAGGGATTCTGTAATTAGCGAATATGAACAAGCTGCCAAATTGGATACATCACTTGCTACATTCTATTCTGATAGATTGGGTTTGCAATATGTTGCTAAAATGGAACAGGATGAATCATTCCAATTAAAAGCATTTGAATTGTATTCAGCCTTGTCAGATAAGGAGCCAAATAATCAATTATGGCAGCAAAGACTTGAAGCTTTGGCAGGCGGCGATTTGACTAAGTTGATGGAAATTTTGTATAAAGGCTGGAATATGGATAAAGAGAATACTCAAAAAGCCTGGAAATTTGCTTCGGTTGCAATTAAAAGCAGAGAATATGAAAGAGCAATTGAACCTCTGGAATTTTTGGTTAGTAAAGATCCTTCTGTTCTAAATTACTGGAATCAATTAGCTACTGCTTATGAAAAAACAGAAAGATCTGATAAAGCAATTGATGCTTATAAAAAAGTCATCTCATTAGAACCACAGAATAGAGATGCTTATCTTAATTTAGGAATCTTGTACAAAAACAAAAATCAACTTGCACAAGCAAGAACTTATTTCAACAGAGCCTTAGAAGTTAGTCCTGGTTGGGGATATCCTGTTTATTTGGAAGGTACTTTATATGAGCAGGCTGCCCGTAATTGCGGATTTGAATTTGAAGATAGATTAGTTTATCAATTGGCAGTTGATACATACAGAAGAGCCAGAAGCATGGATCAATCAATTTCAAGCCAGGCTCAGGAAAGAATAAATGCGCTTTCGAGTTCAGTTCCTACAAAAGAAGATTATTTCTTCCGTAAAATTAAATCAGGTCAAAACGTACCGATTGAAGGTAGTTGTTACGGTTGGATCGGGAAAAGCGTAACGGCACCATAATGAAAATATCATTAGCAGCTGATCATGCAGGATTTAAATACAAAGAAATAATAAAAAAATACCTGCAGGAAAAAGGATATGAAATTATTGATCACGGAGTCTTTAGTGAAGACTCCGCTGATTATCCCGATTTTATAAGACCTGCCGCGCAAGATATTTCTGAAAATAAATCAGAAAAAGCAATTGGTGTTTGCGGTAGCGGAATCGGAGTTTCAATTGTTGCAAATAAAATAAAAGGCGTTCGCGCTGCAAATGTGGTAAATGAAGAAATGGCGAAACTTTCAAGACTTCACAATGACGCAAATTTTTTAGCTCTTGGTGAAAGATTAATTAAAGAAGAAGATGTTATTAAAATTGTTGATGCCTGGTTAAATACAAATTTTGAAGGCGGAAGACACCAAAAAAGAGTTGATAAAATAGAACCTTAAAATTTTGTGAAAGTTTAAATTATCCAAAAAGTAAAAATAAAATTCAGGTGTTTAATGTTTAATTATTTACAAAATGACAAAGAAATTTTTGGCGTGATGAATCTTGAAATTTCACGTCAGCAAAATAATCTTGAACTAATTGCTTCAGAAAATTTTGTAAGTCCGGCAGTTTTAGAAGCAGCAGGTAGTGTTCTTACAAATAAATATGCTGAAGGTTATCCCGGAAAAAGATATTATGGTGGCTGTGAATTTGTTGATATGGCTGAAGATATTGCCCGCGATAGATTAAAAAGATTATTTGGTGCAGAATATGTGAACGTTCAGCCTCACAGCGGTTCACAGGCAAATATGGCTGTTTATATGGCTTTGTTAAATCCCGGAGATACAATTTTAGGTTTAAGCCTTGCTCACGGTGGACATTTAACCCACGGCTCACCCGTCAATTTTTCAGGACAAATTTATCGTTCAGTTTCATATACTTTGAACGAAAAAACTAAAATGCTTGATTATGATCAGATCGCTGATCTTGCGAAAAAAGAAAACCCGAAATTGATCGTAATGGGTGCAAGCGCTTATTCACATGATTGGGAGTATGCAAAATTCAGAGAAATAGCAGATTCAGTCGGCGCACTTTTGATGATGGATATGGCTCATCCCGCCGGTTTGATTGCTAAGGGACTATTGAATAACCCGCTTCCATATTGCGATGTTGTTACTTCAACAACACACAAAACCTTAAGAGGTCCTCGCGGCGGAATAATTCTGGTTGGAAAAGATAAAGAAAATCCGATGGGAATTAAAACCGTTAAAGGCGATAGATTAAAATTGATGTCAGAAGTATTTGATGGAATGGTAATGCCCGGAATTCAAGGCGGTCCGTTAATGCATATTATTATGGCAAAAGCTGTTGCATTTGGTGAAATACTTACTGATGAATTCACTGCTTATATCAAA
>CBDUBH010000103.1:0-11781 GCA_965365345.1 uncultured Melioribacteraceae bacterium | reverse complement strand
CTTCTCCGCTGAAAGTTTTTGCGTTTACTTCACCTGTAATTCCACTGAATCTTATATCGCCCGCAGCAGTTGAAGCTTTTACACTTCCGTTTCCTTTATTGATTATCAGATCACCGCCTTGACTTGATACATCAATATTTCCGTTAAACTCTGCAATTATAACATCACCGCCATGAGTTGAAACATTAGCAATATCAAAAATTTTTCCGAGTGAAATTTCGCCGCCGAAAGTTTTAACATTCAATTTTCCTTTAACATCTTTAATGGAAATATCGCCGCCCATAGTTTGAATTGATGCTTCACCGCCGATATTTCCCAAAGTAATTTCGCCACCCATTGTATTTACTTTTGCATCTTTGGAAATATTTCCCGCAGAGATATCACCGCCGGAAGTTCTTACATCAATAATTCCATCAATATTTCCAAGAATAATATCGCCGCCGTTTGTGTTTACTTCAACATTTCCCGTTAAATTTCCTTCAAAAATAATATCGCCGCTGATCGTTCTTAAATTCAAATTGTATCTTCGCGGAACAAAAATTTCAACATCAAGATTATTTCCCCAGCCACGGTTCATTTTTACATTTACATTATTTGATTGCTGCGTAATACCAACATCGTTCACATCATTTCTGTAAACACCTTCAATGATTACGCTAACTTCATTTTTGCTCCATTCTTTCACTAAAATATCCCCATTATTAATTGTTACGTTCAAAGTTCCGCCGCCGCTTACTTTGAATGATTTTTTAATATCTTCAATCTGATTTCCCGCAACGGAAATTGAAGCGAATATTATTAAAAAGATCAAGATTAAATTTTTAAAGTTCATTTTGCTTTGCCTCCTCGAGTAACGATTTTGCGCTTACCCGAACAAAATTATTATTGTCGTTTTCGCTTTTATTTTCTAAAACTTTTATTATTTCATCATCAAGATTGTTTTTATGTTCAGTCCTGCTGTTCAAAATTTTTATCGCCGCGATTCGCAATCCTGGATTTTCATCATTTGAAAGAACAGACAAAATTACATCTTTAACTTTTTCATCATAATCAAATTTTTCTAATGCCAGTAACGCTTCCCTGCGCACACCGGCGTTTTGATCATTTTTCAAAGTTGAGATCAGAGCATCTTTTATTCTATCATCTTTTTCAATTTGAGATTTCGGCTGTGATGAAATTGCGCCTATCGTTCGCAATTTTATTCCGTCATTATCCTGATTCATCAATGAATACGCGAGCAACTTCTGAATTGATTCATCATTAATATTTCCTTTTATCTGCATTGGTTTTACTGCATAAAATGAAAATTCAATTTCGCCATCGCTTGCATCGGAATCAATAAATCTGAAATCCGAAATTTTCGTATCGCTTAAAATTGCTTCATCATTTTGTGAAATTAATTTTGATGAATTTCCATACTTCATAAAATTTTGATCTGCATTTTCATTTTGCGAAAAAATTAAATATCCCGCTAAAAATCCTATTACTAAAAATGAAATTGAAGCAAAAGCGTAAGCGTAATTTTTTGAAAAGAATAATTTCAGTTCATCAAAAATATTCCGTGAAAAACTTTTTCTTTCATTTTCTTCGTAAAGTGATTTTCTTAATTCTCTTCTTGCGTCACTTAAAAATTCATCGTTTACCGGAAATTCATTTTTACTTTTTGAATAAAACTTTAAAAGATTTTCAAACTCTTCGCGGCACTCTGCGCAATTTTGAAGATGATCTTCCAAAATATTTTTTTCGTTTTCCGGAATTTCCTCATAAACGAAAAGTATTAATTTTTCTTTTATTTCATTGTGATTCATAACAATTCTCAAAACTTTTACTTGCTGAATTCTTGTAATTTTTCTCTTAATTTTCTAACTGCGGTAAACAAATATTTTTTAACCGTTCCTTCGTTGCAATTCATAATTCCTGCTATTTCTTTAATTTTTTTGTCGTTATAATTTTTAAGCACAAAAACCATTTTCTGTTTTTCCGGAAGTTCGTTTAAGGCTTCGCAAATTTGTTTTGAAAGTTCGTTACCCAAAGTCTGCGAATCGGTTTCATCATCATTTGCAAGAATATCTTCAAGAGTCAAATCTTCTTCGCCTCCTATTTCCTGATCAAAAGATTGATACTGATATATTTTCTTTTGATTTTTAAATGTTATGCAAACATTTGCCGTAATTCTGTAAAGCCAAGTTGAAAATTCACTTTTTCCCTCAAAAGAATTTAACGACTTGAACACGCGCATAAAAACTTCCTGATAAATATCTTTTGCATCTTCCTTGCTGTTCCGGTATGAATATGCGATCGCAAGGACTTGCTTATCATACTTATAAATAAGTCTTTCAAATGCCGAAACATCACCGCTTTGCGCTTTTTTTATCAAAAGTTTTTCTTCGAAACTCATTTTGCTTTTATTTTATCCGGATACATTAATTTAGACTTTAACAATTAAAAAAGGTTGTACGGGAAAGTAAAAAAAAATTTTGATTGGAAAAATTGGAAAAAATTAAAATCGGGTAATGGAAATTTAAAGATTTGAATAATAAAAAGATCAAACAGATTTGAAAGATTGAATAATTATAAAAAGCCGTATTTCCGTTCATGACTTAATCGGGAGAATAAGTAAATTATTTTTAAAAATTGTCTCAACAAAAATTCATTTTTAGTATTTTCAAATTCTCACATTCTCCGTAGGATGCCTTCGGTATAAATTCTAATATTCTTTTTCCGCAATTCTTCTTTCAAATTTTCTGCTGTTGTAAAATGAATTCCGGCAATTCCGCTCATCTTTGCGTGATTTACATTCCTTTTGCTGTCATCAATAAAAAGACAGTTTTCTGCGGGAACTTGAATTTCATTTAGAATTCTTTTGAAAAGTTCGGGATTCTTTTTCGTCATTCCAAGTTCATAAGAAAAGAAAATTTTATCAAAAAGATCGAAAAATTTGTGAACCGATTTTATATGATCAACCCATTCTTTTGAATGATCTGAAAGTAAAATCAATTTATAATTTTTTGAAAGTCCGCGCACAATTTCGATTGTTCCCTCAATCCTAATTTCAAAATTTTTTCTGATAAGTATTTTCAGTTCATTAAAATCAATATTCCAATTCTGTCTTTTCAAAACATCTTTTAAATAATCATCTTCGGAAATTTCGCCATGCATAAAATCGCGGAATTTTTCTCCGCCAAAGCAATCAATAATTTCTTCTTTTGGAGTTGAAACTAGATCGCATAGAATATTTTCGATTCCGATAATTCCGAAAATTATAACTTCGGAAAGATCAAAAATTATGTGTGTCGTCATAAGAATTTAGAATTTAGAATTTAGAATTTAGAATTTAGAATTTGAAAAATAGGAAAATATTTTTGGGAATTAAAGAGTAATATTATAAAGTTATTTAGTCATCCAGACAAAGTCCGGAATCCGGCAAAATATTTTTGAAAATTTTAAATCGCACAACCTATTTTATCCCCCTTTTTTAAGGGGGAATTTTAACTTTAGAGATTGCCACATCCCGATTAAATCGGGACTCGCAATGACAAATTAATCTTCCCAATCTTTTTAATCTTTGAATCTTTGAATTATTTCATCTTTTCATTTTTATATTGATCGTAATTTCTTTGCATTTGCGCGATGTGAACATGAGTGTGGTTTTCGTAAATTTCAAGCCATTGCTCAAAAGTCATCAATCCGTTTTCGGGATGATCAATTAAATTATTCCAGGTTTTTTCAGGTAAATTTTTAATAAGATCGTATGACATTTTCCGCAAGAATTTGAATAACCGCAAAGCATCTTCGGTATTTTGCTCATGATATTTTAATTTTTGTGCCCAAACATTTTCATCGTAAGCCATAACATTTTTTCCCGATTCGGCAATAAATCTTCTACATCTTATGTAACTGTTTGCTTCGCTATCGGCAAGATGAATTATAACTTCGTGAATGCTCCACTTATTTTCAGCCGGTTTGAATTTCCACATTTCTTCCGGAAAATTTTTTAGCGCTTCAGAAACTTCATCATAAGCTTTTCCGTAGGATTCAATTTTTTCAGTTCTTTCTTCATTTGTCATTTTGATTTTCCTTAAATTCTGTTTTCTATAAAATATTGATTTAATTAAAACTTCAAAACATTATTTTATTTACATTCAAATTATGAAATAAGAACTTCCTCCTGATAAATTCTCAGTTTTCCATTCTTACATTTTTTATTTTGAATTTGATATTAGTATATTATATCCTATTAAAAATTTACGGAGAATATTTGATGTTCAGATTCTTTACAATTCTTTTTTTTGTTTCCCAAACTTTTCTTTTTGCGCAGCAAGATTCACAAAAATTTTATTATGATTATCACAAAATCTTAAACGATACCACTTTAATTTCAGCTTACAAAGAAAATTTAACCGACAAGGAAAAACTGACCGGACTTTCCATGCTTTGGAGCGAAGCAAAATATAACTTTGCAAATTTTGATCTGGTTCCGCAGCTAAATTTTGATAGTTTATATTTTGCATTTCATGAAAAAGTTTTACATACAAAATCAACTTTAGAGTATTATAAAATTCTTACAAATTTTGTTTCAAATTTAAGGGATGGCCACACATTTATTTTTCCGCCGCAAAATTTAATGCCTGAAATGTATTCGCGAATTTCGGTAAGAGTTAAATTGATCGAAAACAAACCGGTTGTTGTTTCAGTTAATGATGAAGCACTTTCCAAGCAAATTAAAATTGGCGATGAAGTAATTTCAATTGACGGAATTCCCGTTAAAGAATATGTTGATCAAAATGTGATGCCTTATGTTTGTTCATCAACTCCGCAAGATTCAATCGTTAGAGCTTACACTTATTTTTTATTTTCCGGAAAACAAAATTCAAAAGTTAAAGTTGAATTGAAAAATTCAAAAAATAAAAATTATTCAATTGAAGCCGAAAGAAAATATTCTGAATGGATGCACAACACAGATTATTTTGATTTTAAGATTTTGAAAAATAATATCGGGTATTTAAGAATAAGTTCATTCAATTTTAATGAGGTGGTACAAAAGTATGATTCGGTTTTTTCCGAAATTCAAAAATGCAATTCATTGATAATTGATATCCGTGAAAATGGCGGCGGAAACGGCGGAAACGGTTTTGAAATTTTGGGCACGTTAACCGGTAAACCTTTCGAAACTTCACTTATGGCAATGCGAAATTATAATCCATCAAAAAGAGCTTGGGGCGCAAAAGCCGATTGGACTTATGAACAATACGATTGGAAACCTTATAAAGATAAATTATTTGATAAACCCGTAGTTGTTTTAATCAGCGGAATGACTTTTTCTGCTGCGGAAGATTTTTCAGTAGCGTTTGATTTTGCCGGACGTGGAAAACTGATTGGCGAACCGACAGGCGGAAGTACAGGTCAACCGCTTTTTGCAAAACTTCCCGGCGGCGGCGCTGCAATAATTTGCACCAAACGCGATCTATATCCTGATGGAAAAGAATTTATTGGAATTGGAGTTCAACCGGATATTTTTGTGAGTCCCAAAATTGAAGATATCAGAAAAAATAAAGATACGGTTTTAGAAGCAGCAATAAATTTTCTGAAAAATGAAAAATAAAATAAGTCCGTTTAAATCAAAATTTATTCAGACATCTTTTTTGAAAATCTGATTTGATTTTCAGAAAAATTATTTCACGTACAACTTTTTGGAAATTCGTAAGTCTAAATTAAAAACAGGGAGAAAAATAAATGAAAAATTTAGTATTACTGATTTTATTTACTTTTGTTTTAAGCAATTTTTCTTTTGCTCAGGTTGAAACAAAAAATTACGATTTCAAAAATTTTACAAAAGTAAAAGCAGGAAGTTCAATTAATTTGATAATTAAACAAGGAGATAATTTTTCGATTGAATCAAAAGCTGAAAAAGAAATTTATTCCAAACTTAGAGTTGAAAAACAAGGCGATGAATTGAAAATTTATCTTACAGGAAATAATTTTAATTTCAAAATGAAAGAGCCGGTAATTTTCAGAATTTCGATGCCGGATCTGGAAGAAATTGATTTAAGCGGCGGAAGTTACGCGCACATCGAAATGGATCTGCCGAAGCAAGATTTTAGCGCAGATTTAAGCGGCGGATGCGAATTAGAAGGAAAAGTAAATTACGCTGATATGAATATTTCACTTTCCGGCGGATGCAAAACAAAACTTAACGGCACTGCACAAGATCTTAAACTTGAAGGCAGCGGCGGAACGGTTTTTAATCTTAAAGATCTTAAAGCAAAAAATATTGATGCCGATTTAAGCGGCGGAGTTTCGGCAAAAGTAAATCTTTCAGGAAAATTAAATGCCGATCTTAGCGGCGGTTGTAAAATAGAATATTACGGAAATCCTACTTCAGTTTCCTCAAATTCAAGCGGTTCATCAAAAATTTCGCGCGGAGAAGGATAAAGTTTTTACCACCCAAAGATAAAAAGCCGCTTTTGAATTTTTTGTTCAAAAGCGGCTTTCTTATTTTTATAAAATTATTTTTTTTGTTGATATTTTTCTGCACACATTTGTAAATTTTGAAATTCAAATTTCAAAAATTAAATACGAATGATTTTGATTCCTTTAAAATGAATTCAAAAAATATTACACCGAAAGAGTTTTTCCGATGTTATCAATTCCCAAATTGAAAGTATAATTTCCTGCAGAACCCGTCAACCAGTTTAAAGGCTCTTCACGCGGTTCTCTTCCCTGTTGAAAAGTATTACAATGAATTGGTATAAAATGTTTTGCGTTCATTCTTTCAGCCATTATCAAAGCTTCTTCCGGATTGCAATGAACTCTGCGCCAAGGTCTGTATGCGCCAATAGGCATTATCGCAATATCAATGTTTTCATCTTTTAATTTATTAAATGAATCTGTAAAAGCAGTATCGCCGCCAAATAAAACTTTGCTTCCGTTCTTTTCAATCAAATATGAATTATAACTTCTGCCGTTCCTGAAATTTCCGCGTGAACGGTCATCTTCCCAAGGATAGCGCCACCCGAAATGTTTAACTTCGTGCGCTCTTATATTCAATCCCGCAATGGAAATTTCATCATTCCAATCAATTTCTGTTAACGATTTCCAATTCAATTCATCAATTACATCTTTCGTTTGATACGCGCAAACAACATCGATTTCATCCGGATACATTTTCGCGAAAGTTTTTAATGTTAAATAATCCGTATGATCCATGTGCGCGTGCGAAAGCAAAATTAGATCGGGTTTTGGAATTTCATCAATCATAAGTGCGGGCTTTGTATAACGCGATGGTCCCCAAGTTGTACCAAGAAAATAGATGCCCACTCTTTGAAATAAAACAGGATCGGTAATAATCCAAGTTCCGTAAAAATTGATCAAAACTGTTGCATGGCCAATCCATGCAATATTAATTTCGTCATTATTCCATTCATCTGGATTTGGTTTACCAGCGGGAGCTTCAATTTCCGCAACTGATGAACTACCTTTTAAAAGAGAAGGCGCTGCGACTAATCCCAAAAATCCAAGAATTCCGTTCTTAATAAAATTTCTGCGTTTCATCAAACAAGATCTTTCGAAAGAAAAATTTTAAAATAATTTTTTGATTTTGTGAAATTAAACTTTTGCTATAATTAAATTTAACAAAACTTAATTAATTAAAATTCCAATTAGCGGTGAATAAATATGTTTAAAATAAAAAAAATCGCCGACGGGCGATTTCAACTTGATCATTTATTTATTTAAAACAAAAAAGCGGTTATAAAACCGCTTTTTTTTATTTAATTTCAGTAACTTTGTTAATGTCATCAAGTCTAACAAATTTTTCTTCAAATTTGTAACTTCCGCTTTGTGATTTGAAAGCTTTTACAACTTTAACATTAACACCGGTTGATTTTCCTTTTGATTTTGATTTATCATCAAATGTCTGTTTCTTTGCCATTTTTCACTCCAATCTTTTTTAGTCTTCAAATATAAAAATAATCTTATTTAAAAAAAAGATTAATTTTCGGCAAAATTTAATCCTTTTTAAATTGCTTTACGCAACTTATTTAACTATTTATTAGTAATGATCAAATTATAAGAAAAAAATCAATCAAAATTAAATGAAATTTAAGAAATTAGGAAAAACCGGATTTGAAATTTCCGTTTGCGGATTCGGCTCATACAGAGTTGATAATCGCGTTCAGCTTCATCAGGAAGCTTTGCGCAACGCAATTTCATCGGGGATAAATTTAATTGACACATCAGCAAATTACGCAGATGGCGGTAGTGAAATTCTGATAGGAAATATTTTAAAAGAATTTCCTGATAAAGAAATTTTCGTTGTAACAAAAGGCGGCTACATTCAAGGATCAAATTTACAGATTGCAAAACAGCGCGAAGCATCAGAAAATCCTTATCCCGAAATTGTAAAATGCTCGCCTGAACTTTGGCATTCAATTCATCCTGATTTTCTGAAAGATCAAATTTCACTTTCGCTTGAAAGATTGCAAATGGATTATGTTGATGTTTATCTTCTTCACAATCCGGAATATTTTCTATTGTACACTTCCGAAAATGAAATTGATAAATTGCGTGCTGAATATTACCGCAGAATTAAAATTGCTTTTGAATATCTGGAAGAAGAAGTAAAAAAAGGAAGAATAAAATATTACGGAATTTCATCAAATACTTTCGGAGCAAATCCCGATGAAATAAGTTTTACTTCGCTCGAAAAAGTTTTTGAAATTGCAAAAAATATTTCATCAGAAAATCATTTTGCTGTTGTGCAAGCACCGTTAAATTTGATCGAAAAGGATATTGCAAAAAATCAAAATCAACAAAATGATTCTAAAACATTTTTGGAATTTGCACACGAAAATAATTTGGGAGTTTTGGTAAACCGTCCGCTAAATGCAATTGACAATAATCAAATTGTGCGGCTTGCCGATTTTGAAATTAAAGAAAACAGAAATAAAGATGAAGTTCTGGATCTTTTAAATGATGTTTACGCTCTTGAAAATGAAATTAAGGAAAAATATTTTTCATCAATTCCCGAAGAAGAAATTAAGGATGTAGAAGTTTGTCTGTTTTTAACTCAAACCGTAAAACCTTTGATAGATCAGTTCAAAAATGTTGCGCAATTCAGAGAAATGAAAGCGATATATTTTTTGCCGCGCATAAATTTCGCAATGAAGAATATTTACACGCACAATCCCGAATCAAAAAATAAACTCAATAATTATGCGGTTAATGTTGATATTCTTTTGGATTCGATAGAAAGTTTAATTGCTAAAGAAGAAAATAACAGAAACAAAATTCTTCATGATGAATTAAATAATTTTTTAGATGAAGAAGGAAAAAATTCAACTCTTTCGCAAAAGGCAATTCTGATGATAAACTCTCTTGAAGAAGTTTCATCAATATTGGTCGGCATGCGAAAAAAAGATTACGTGGCAGATATTTTGAAAAGTATCAAATCCGGATCTTCAAATAATGCAAATCAATTCTGGAAAATCTGAAAATGAATATTAACAAATTCAAAATTTCAAATAAAAAGTTTTCGTTAAAAGATCACAAAACCGGTTTCACCGCAAATATAAATTCGCAGGAAGAAGCTCAAAAAATAATTGAAGAAAACCGGAAAAAACTTTCCGAACTTCAAAATAAACTTTTGGCAGAAGAAAAATATTCAGTGCTGCTTGTATTTCAGGCAATGGATGCCGCCGGAAAAGATGAGGCAATTGAATGCGTAATAAAAGAATTAAAACCGCAGGGAATTCAGGCATTTAGTTTTAAGCAGCCATCGGAGATTGAAAAAAAACACGATTATTTATGGCGGTTTGTAAAAGCGCTTCCTGAACGCGGAAAAATCGGAATTTTCAATCGATCTTACTACGAAGAAGTTATTGCCGAAAGAGTTCATAATAAAATTCAAGAATCCAATATTCCAAAAAAATTTTTGAAAAATATCTGGAAAACAAGATATAGACAGATAAATGATTTTGAAAAATATCTTTATGAAAACGGTTACGTAATTTTGAAATTTTTCATTTATGTTTCAAAGGAAGTTCAAAAAAAGCGTCTGCTTGAAAGAATTGATGATACAAAAAAGAATTGGGAGTTTGCCGAAAGCGATATTGAAGATAGAAAACATTGGAAAGAATTTCATAAATACTTTCAGGAATCGATAAAAGAGACAAGCAAACCGCACGCGCCCTGGTTTGTAATTCCCGGCGATAATGAGTGGTTCACATCGCTTGCGGTATCGCAAATTCTGCTTGAAAAAATGAAATCCTTAAATTTGAAATATCCTAAACTTAATGATGATAAAGAAAAAGAACTTTCCGCACTTCGCAAAAAATTAGTTAATCAAACTTGAGCTGTTATTGATTATTGAACCTTAATTCAATATTATTAGATAGAAACTGATATTGTAAAAATTAATTTCAGTTTGTAATTATTCAAATTTGTTTAACTATTTAAACTATAATGCAGAATTTCCACAATATTTTTTCGAAATTATTTTTATTGCCGGTAATCATTACAGCCTTATTTTATGCGGGCTGCAAAGATAATCTTCCCGTAATTGAAGATCTGCAGAAAAGAAATTTCAATCTTGTAAATCAGGATAGTGCAAATGTAAATTTTCCCGGAATTACAAAAGGGAAAGTTACTGTGGTGGGATTTATTTTCACGAACTGTCCGGATATTTGTCCGCTTACTGTAAATAATATGCAGCGGGTTGAAAAAAAATTACGCGAAGAAAATATTGATAATGTTGAATTTGTTGCAATTTCATTTGATCCGGAAAGGGACACACCGCAAGTTTTAAAAGATTTTGCTGAAATACGGAATATAAATTTTTCCAATTGGAATTTTTTAACGGGCACGCAAACCGAAATTGACTCGGTAAAAAATGCATTTAGAATTATGGCTGTTGTTGAAGATACAAGTTACGCTGATGACGGAATGCCATACTACTTTTTCGTTCATACCGATAGAATTGCACTTGTTGATAAAGAAGGCAAATTGAGAAAAAATTTCGCCGGAAGTAAAATTAATATCGAAGAAATTGTATCAGACATAAAATCATTAAGGTAAAAAATGCTTTACGTAATTTCGCTTTTACTATTATTTTCATTAAGTCAAAATCAAATTGAAATTAAAGATGCGTGGGCAAGACCCGCAGCAAAAAATTCAAACAGCGCACTTTATTTTGAAGTTGTGAACAAAGGAAATACCGCTGATACGCTTTATCAAGTTACTTCAGATGTTTCCAAAATAGTTGAAATTCATGAAACTTTTTCTCGCGGCGATAAAATGGGAATGCGTAAAACAGATTTTGTTGTTATAAAAGCAAATTCAACTTTTCAATTTAAACCGCGCGCGCATCATGTAATGTTGATAGGACTAAAAGATAAAATGCTTCCGACTCAAAAAAAAGAATTTACATTACATTTTAAAAAAGCCGGCAAAATTAAAGTTTCAGCGGATGTGAAATAAAAAAGGCTTTAAAAAATTGTAGAGATGAGATATATCTCATCTCTACGTTTATAATATTTTTCGTGATGTTAATTTCGTCCTTTATTTAAGCGCCTTTTGCTTGATCCATTCATTTATATGATCCAAAAATCCCGGGACAAATTCTTTTTTCAGATATTGATATTCATTCGGATTACCCGAGCGTGCACTTTGAAAAAGATGATTTGCATTTTCAAATATTTTTATCTCGTAATTATTATTGCCGGCTTTTTTCAAAGCATCTTCCATCGCATTTTTATTTGCTTCAAGTGGAACTTGTGTATCTTT
>CBDUBH010000102.1:0-11872 GCA_965365345.1 uncultured Melioribacteraceae bacterium | reverse complement strand
CAAGAATCGGTCCGATCGTGCTTTTTCCCGAGCCCATAAATCCGTTCAAGTAAATGATATTTTTTTGCATAAGGATTTTTCCTGAATGATTTTAAAGATCGAAATGAATTACTGCGCCAATAGAAAAACTTACTCCATCAACATTAATTTTTGTTCTGAAACTATCGTTTAAAAGTAAAACCGGTCGTCCTTCGTTTTCAACTTCCCGCGATTTATAGGTATTTGTAGTTGTATATTGTGGATCGCGGAATTTCATTTCGGTGCGGATCGCAATCATTTTGGAAATTAAATAATCCATAGAAACCGCAACATGAATTCCGTATGAAAATTCTTTATTTTCGCTTTCAATCAGATCTTCATTTAATTTTCTGATAAATTTCCCGTAATAATAACCTGCACCTCCACCCATCATAAATTTGAATTTATCGGTTGAAAATGGAAGAAAATAGTAAACCGTAAGTTCAACAGGAATTAATCTGAAACCATCATCAACACCAATTGATCTTAATCCTTCGGATGTGTTTGCCAAAAGATTTGGCAGATTCAAAGTTTTTTCAATCAGATCAACATTTAATCCTAAAATAATTCTGCTTGAAATTGCGTAACGCAGATCGGCAGAATATCCGTAAATATCTTCAACATCAATTCCACGGTTACGTAGATCAAAATTTTCCGATTCCGGATTTAGAAACATCCGCGCTGTGGTTATGTAACTTGCGTTAAATCCAAAACTTAAATTTCCCGTTTCATATTGTGGAAAAATTTTTCCGGTAGCGCAAATTAAAAAAATGAAAATTATGATCTTAAATTTCATATTTCAGAATTCTTTTTACTCAATTAAGCAAAATATTTTAAAATAAAAAAGCCGTCACTTAATTTGTAACGGCTTTTTCTGATCATTATTTTCTTGAAATTCTATCTGAAAAATTTCCAGCGATAATCTTTTATGTCTGCCTCTTTGCGAATTTGAGCAAGCCATTGATTGAACATGGTTTGTCTTTTTTGCTGAAGCATATTATCTCTTAAAGTATTTCTTTGAATTTTGTAAGCATTCTCATCAAAATTTGTACGTTCATTAACTTTAACAAGATAATAACCTTTCAATCCTTTTACCGGATCTGAAATTTTATTTACGGAAGTTTCCAAAGCGGTTTTTCCAAATGCATAATCGCGACCTAAATTTTGCACTCCTTGACTTACAGTAAATGAATTTTCATTGTGATAAGTTGCTGATGGAAATCTTGATGCAGCTTGTTGCAATGAATTTCCGTTTTGCGCTTGCTGTTTAATTTGCGCAGCAATTTGTTGTGCTTTTTCAAATTTCTTTTCGCGAATTACCTGAGGACGCAAATTTTCTTTTACTTCATCAAATTGTTTGAATCCTGCTTTTGTAATTTCTGAAACTTTTGCTACAACATATCCGGTTGGAGTTTTGAAAACATCGCCAACGTCATTCAGATCATTATCAAAAGCAAAACTTACCAAATTTTTTGTCCCCGGAATTCCCGGAACTGAATTTGCTTCTTTTGTAAAAGGAAGAGATTCCTGAATTTTGTATCCCATTCCTTGCGCTTGAGATTCAAATCCTTCTTTATCTGCCATATATGCAAAATCGTTTGCAGTCTGGAAAGCTCTGTCAGATGTTGTTGCAGAAGCTTTTACAGCGTTAACAATACTTTCGACAACAAATTTATCTGATGTTTTTCCTGTAACTTTTACGATATGATAACCGTAATTTGTTTTGATCGGTTTTTGAATATCGCCGACTTTTCCTTCAAACACGGCTTTTTCAAATTCAGGTACCATTTGACCTTTTCTGAACCAGCCTAAATCGCCGCCTCTTCTTGCGCTTCCGAAATCAGTAGATCTTTCTTTTGCAACTTTAGCAAAATCCGCTCCGCCTGAAGTTAATTCTTCATAAAGCTTATTTGCTTGTTCCAAAGCTGCCTGATCATTATTGTTAAGCGGCACTAAAATATGAGATGCTCTTGCGAAAGTTTCATTTCCTGAAACTTTTGCTCTTAATTTATAAATTGCGTATCCGCCAAATGATTGAACCGGACCGACAACGCTTCCTGTTTGAGCATTTGCAAGCGCTGAAACTGCTTCAGGTGAAAGTTGGTCTGCAGTTAAAGTATCAATTGAATATGGAACTTCCGAATAAATATCAGAATACGAAGCGAAACTTGAAGTATCTTTACTTAATCTATCATAAACATTTTGAAGAGTTTTAACTACTCTTGTTGTATCTTCACCCGTTGCTGCTCTTGAAAAGAAAACATATTTAATTTTTCTTTGCGGAACAACTTTGAATCTATCTAAATTATTATCGTAATAATTTTTAAGATCGCTTTCAGAAACAGCAATTCCGGAATCTGAAATTGCATTTACATCAACAACAACGTATTCCGCGTTCATTCTTATATTTTCTTCTTTAAATCTGTTTTGAAGTTCAGCTTCGCTTACAGCCAAAGATGCGGAAAGATAACTTTGCAATTTTTCATTTAAAAGCTGCTGCCTTACTTGTTCTTCAATAGCAAGTTTTATTTGCTGATCTTGATTTCTCAAAGTATTTTCGTAAAGCGCTCTGTTAAATCTTCCGGTTGAATCAATAAATTGTCTTCTTAAAAAATCCGGCGGTGCAGGACCAAAAATTTCATCGGCAACTTCTTCATCGGAAACTTTCAATCCGAATTCATCTATTTGCTCTTGAATTAATTTCTGATTTACAACTGTTTCCCAAACCTGATCATTAAATTGATCCATAAATTCTTCTTCAACATCAGTGCCGGTTTGGGCTTTTTGAATTTCACGTGCCTGATCCAAAAGATTTTGGTATTCTTGATATGTAATTTCTTCTCCGTTAACTTCGCCTAGGATTTGGCTTTGTCTACCGAAAATTTCACCGAGTTTTGAATCAGAAATTACCATAAAAAGTACAAATAACACACCAACTGTTATTATAAACGCCGGAGCTAAACTCCTCATCTTGGCCATCATAGCCATAATTATATAGCCTCCTAAATAATCATAATTTTTTGTAGAATATCGGAATTGCAAATTTAGGCACAAATATAATATAATGCAATTACTTTTTATTTTTGATTTTTGATTATCTTTATTAAAACGATTTTTAATTTATGAAAAATAACCCTAAAAGATCATTAATTATTAAAGCCGCACAGCGCAGATTTGTAAGACACGGCTTAAAAAAAACTTCCATTGAAGAAATTGCGCGGGATTTAAGAATAGGGAAAGCTACGATTTATCACTATTTTCCATCAAAAGAAGAAATTTTTAACGAAGTTTTGCGAAATGAAATTGAAAAATTTTCCGATGAAATTTCCGGAATTTTTAACGAACATGATATTGAGTTTAAAACAAAACTCGAAAAATTTATTGAACTTAAAAGAAATTTCAGTGAAAAATTTATTTTGCTAAATGAAATTCTGATAAACTCTTTTCAAAATGATCCACTGCAAAATAACTTTGATGAATATTATCCTGAATTATTAAAAGTTTTTTTCAATAAAGAAAATGAGATTTTTATTTCGTTTTTGAAAAATCAGTTAAATAAAAAACAATTAAATTCCAAAGTTGCCGAGTATTTCATTTTTCAAACATGGAATTTTTATTTTTCAAAAAAGATAAAATCCGGTTTTCATTCAGATGATGAAATTAAAAAATTCAGGAATTTTCTGATTGATTTTTTTATTGTACAAATAACTTAAAATTTATTCATCGGAATCTTCAGAAATTTCATCATCGGAATTTGTTTGTTCATTTGCTGCTATTTTGGCTTTAAATTCTTCATAACGGTGTTTTATCATTTCGGCTTCTGCAATGAAATAAACATTTTCGGCAATGTTTGTTGAGTGATCGCCCAATCTTTCTAAACTCTGCAAAATTCTATCAATATAAAGCGCGCTTTCAATTTTGTTTGGATCATTTTTCATTATTTGAATAAGTTTAACAGTATTTTGTTTTACCATTTCATCGAGATCATCATCCATTTCTAAAACTTTTCTTGCCAGATTAGGATTTACATCAACAAAAGAATCAATTGAAAGCCGTACCATTTCGTGCGCTGATTTTGAAACTTTTTCAAATTCTACTGCATCCAAAACATCTCTCTGGTTTTTTATATGTTTTACAATGCGTGCAATTTTTGTAGCAAGATCGCCCATTCTTTCGAGATTGTTATTTATGGTTAATGCAGACATTATTAAACGTAAATCCATTGCAACCGGCTGTTGAAGTGCAAATAATTTCATACAAATTTTATCTACTTTAAGATCGTATTTATCAACTTTTTTATCGCGATCAACAACAAGAGTTGCAATTTCATCGTTATCTTCCATAACGGCTTTAATTGCAAATTCAACTTGTTCTTCAACAAGACTGCACATTTTAATTAATCTTGTTTTTAATTTTTCGAGTTGCTGTTCAAAATGTCTTTCCATTTTTCACCTTTATAAAAATCTTTTTGTTGCTGCATCAATTATTGGCCCAATTTTCAAAGATAACAAAAAAGCAGAATGTAATTTTAAAAAATGATGTTTTTGATGATCTTTGAATTTTAAATCTTTCAATCTTTGAATCTTTTTACCCGAATCTTCCGGTTACATAATCTTCCGTTTGTTTTTTTGTCGGGTTCATAAATATTTTTGTTGTTTTGTCATATTCAACAAGTTCGCCAAGATAAAAGAATGCCGTAAAATCACTTACTCTTGCTGCCTGCTGCATATTGTGAGTTACAATTACGATGGAATATTTTTGTTTCAAATCGAAAATCAATTCTTCAATCTTTGCCGTTGAAATTGGATCAAGCGCGCTTGCGGGTTCATCCATTAAAATTATTTCGGGCTCGATTGCCAATGCACGTGCAATGCAAAGCCGTTGTTGCTGACCGCCGCTTAAACTTAACGCGCTTTCGTTCAATCTGTCTTTTACTTCATCCCAAATTGCTGCTTGTGTACAAGTTTTTTCAACAATTTCATCAAGTTTCTTTTTATCTTTTAATCCGTTAAGTTTTGGTCCGAATACAATATTTTCATAAATGGTTTTAGGAAATAAATTTGATTTTTGAAAAACCATTCCAACTCTTTTGCGAAGATTTACCGTATCAATATTTTTTTCGTAAATGTTAACACCATCAATTACAACATCGCCGGTAATTTTAACATTGTCAATTAGATCATTCATTCTGTTTAGCGTGCGCAAAAAAGTTGATTTTCCGCAGCCGGAAGGTCCGATGAAAGCCGTAACTTTATTTGCAGGAATATCAAGAGTAATATTTTTTAATGCCTGTTTTGTATCGTAATATAAATTTAAATCCGTTACTGAAATTTTTACTTCTTTTATTTTCATAATGTTAAATTTTTCCCAAAGTTTTTCTGAATCTGTATCGTAAAATAATTGCGGTTAAATTCAGCAAAAGTGTTAATCCAATTAAAACCAAAGTTGTACCGTATTGAAGCGGCTGGGTTAAAGTTGGATTTGCTGATTGTGTAGCTAAAATAAAAATGTGATAAGCCAAGTACATAAATTGATCTGCGGGATTTACCATTGGAATGTAAAAAGCGCCGAGATCAATATAAGTTACGGGAAGTTTTGGTAAAAAGAACGCAACACCTAAAAACAATATTGGTGCGGTTTCACCTGCTCCGCGGCTTATAGCTAAAATTGTTCCGGTTAAAATTCCCGGGCGCGCTTGCGGAAGCACAACATTTTTTATTGTCTGCCATTTTGTTGCGCCAAGTCCATATGCAGCATCTCTATGACTTTTTGGAACCGAGTTTAACGCTTCCAAAGTTGAAACTATAACGATCGGTAAAACCAAAACCGCCAAAGTTGCAGATGCCCAAAGCAGCGCCGGCTGTCCTAAAAATAATCCTGTATTTAATACATCATCAATTTGTCTGCCGACAAAAAGAATAAAAAATCCTAATCCAAATAATCCGAAAACTATTGAAGGAACTCCTGCTAAATTATTTACCGATGCCCTGATAATACGGGCGAGAATTGTATCTTCAGCATATTCATTCAAATAAATTGCGGAAAAAACTCCTGTTGGAACCGCTATTAAAACCATCAAAACCGTAACCATCAAAGTACCAAAGATCGCAGGACCGATTCCGCCTTCGGTCATATTATTTTTTGGCGAAGTGAAAAGAAATTCGAAACTTATCATTCCGATTCCTTCTGCAAAGATTTTGGCGATAATGAAAAAAAGTAAAATCAGCAGCAAAAAGAAAAGAATTTTTATTGTTCCGAGAAATAAAAATCCCGGAAGGTCAAACTTTTTGGCGTGCCACTCATCGGGCTTATTTGAACTTTTGTTAAAAATGTTAATCAAGATCTTTCTCTATTAAAATTACTTGTAATTAAAATTTAATTTTCTTGCGCATTTTATTTATGATAATTTCCGCAATCAAATTCAAAATAAATGTTATTGTAAAAAGTACAATTCCTATAAAAAACAGCGCGTAATAATGATCAGATTGATGCGAAACTTCTCCCATTTCGGCTGCTATTGTTGCGGTCATTGTTCTAACACTTCTGAAAAGATCAAACACAACATTTGCGGCATTTCCGGAAGCCATTAAAACTATCATAGTTTCGCCTATTGCACGGCCAAATCCTAAAATTATACTTGCTGAAACTCCGCTAACGGCAGCAGGTAAAATTACTCTGCGTATAGTTTGCCATTTTGTTGCGCCAATTCCGTATGAAGCCATTCTCATTTCTTTCGGAATTGAACCTAAAGCATCTTCCGTAAGCGAAGCAATTATTGGAATTATTACAATTGAAAGTCCGAGTGCGCCTAAAAATGCGTTAAGTCTATTTGCCGGATCAAAAATTTCATCAAAAAAACTTGCTGCAACAACAAGCATAAAAAATCCAAGCACAACGGTTGGAATGCCTGCAAAAAGTTCGATCAAAGGTTTCAGAATTTCTTTAACTCTTCCTTTTGCGATTTCTGAAAGATAAATTCCCGCGGCAACTCCGAAAATTGTTGAAATTATTGTTGCGGGAATTGCAGTCATCAAAGTTCCCAAAATAAGCGGAACCAAAGAATAACGCGGATAAGATGAAGTCGGGTACCATTCAGTAAGTTTTTGAGTTGTTCCATCTGATGCAACTTCATTTTTGAAAATGAAATCCAAAATTCCGATATGATCAAAAGCTCTTACACCTTCTTTGAAAAGGAAAAGAAATATCAAAATTATAAAAACAAGCGCCGTAATTCCGTTAAGCATAAAGAAATATTTTATCAAACTTTCCCTTATACGCGTTCCTTTTTTAATTTTTTTTGCAAAATGCGAAACATAAGTTTCACCTTTTGAATTTTGATTTTTTTGTTCTATTAATTTTTCTTCTAAACTTTTTAAATTTTCCATTTAATCTTTTAGTTTGATTTAGAAATCATATCTTGCGGTAGCGGAATATATTCCATTTGTTCTACTAATTTTTGACCTTCGGCTGAAACTATAAAATCCATAAAACCTTTTACTGCGCCTTGCGGTTCGCCGTTAGTGTAGCAGAATAAATATCTTGAAATCGGATATGAGCCGTCCCAGATCGCTTCGTAATTCACCACTTTATTTTCTGCGGGAGAAATTGCCTGTGCAGCATCATCTTTTTTAATATGAAGAATTTTTACATCATCTCTTTGTGCAAAATATCCAACTCCGCCGTAACCAATTCCTTTAATATCTCTTGCAACAGCTTCACCCAAAGCAGCCGTTCCTTGTAAAACTTGTGTTGCGGCAGTAAAATCAACAGGTTTGCCCGATGCATCTTTTCCTAAAACATGATCTTTGAAAAATTCATAAGTTCCGCTGGAATTTTCTCTTCCGTATAAAACTATTTTAGCATTTTCTCCGCCGAGTTCTTTCCAGTTTTTAATTTTTCCTGAAAAGATATCTCTGATTTGAGCAAGAGTAAGATTGTCAATTTTGCTTTTTGGATTTACAATTACTGCAATTCCATCCAAAGCGACTTTATATTCTTTCGGGGTAATTCCTTTTTTTTGTGCTTCGTCAAATTCTTTTTGTTTAAGATCACGACTTGAATTTGCAATTTGAGTGGTTCCGTTAAGTAATGCGGCAACTCCTGTTCCTGAGCCGCCTCCTGTTACCTGAACTGCAACATCTTTATTTTGTTCCATGTAAACTTCTGCCCACTTTTGTGCAAGATTTACCATTGTATCAGATCCTTTTACAGTAATGCTTGTTTGATCGGCTCCTTCCGGTTTTTGACAGCCAAATCCCATAAACGCAAATATCACGAACATCAAAATAAATGAAGCAAACTTTTTCATATAACATTTTCCTTAATTGTGAAATTTATTTCAGCAATTAAATTTAATCTTTTCTTGAATTTGTTTGTGTTAAATAATTGTTAAGATTTTTTTTGATTTTTACAATCAAATTTATTGTAAACGAATTTCAGATGATTTTGCAGGTTAATTTTGAATTAATCTTATTTCAATTTATTTATCATTTCTATTGATTTGGTTTAAAATAGTAAAGGCGCAAGATTGCGCCTTTATTTAGATACAGAATTTCAATTTCAAATTTTCAATAAATTGCTTCGCGGATCTTTGCGGAAATGTAATCCATTACCCAAACTACAAGGGCGATCATCAATACAATTAAACCGACTTCCTGCCAGCGCGCCAATCCCTGATATTGCATTAACATCGTTCCGATTCCGCCACCGCCAACAAGTCCGATTATAGTTGCCATTCTGACATTTATATCCCAGCGGTAAATTGTAAAAGATAAAAACGGAAGCATAATTTGCGGAACAACTGCATACCAAATTATCTGAACTTTATTTGCTCCGGTTGCTTTTATCGCTTCAATTGGCCCCTCTTCAATTCCTTCAATCGCTTCGGAATATAATTTTGCGTTCGATGCAATTGTGTGAACCAAAAGCGCGATCATTCCCGCGTATGGACCAATTCCAACCCAAACTGAGAATATAATTGCCCAAACCAAAGGTTCAATTGAGCGTATAAAATTCAGAACTACGCGAAGAACATAATAAATTCCGATAGAAAGTTTACTATCCTTCATCAAATTTCTTGCGGTGAAAAAGCTTAAAAGAAAAGTCGGTGGAATTGAAATTAATGTTGCCATCAAAGCGAGATAAATTGTTTCAACAATTGCAAAAAGCGCATCATCAAAAATTCCGAATTCAGGATTGAAAAGAGCACCGAAAATTCTGTTAGCGCCTTTTATTCCTTCAGCACTGAAAAGATCAACAATAGAAATTTTTGTTACAACCCAGCCGGCAATAAAAGTCAGATTAAATAAAAACCAGCCGTAAATTTCAGTGGTCCAATCAGTTACTTTCCCTTTACGCGAAACTCCAAAAAGTTTGCATGAAAGTGAAGTGCGCGAAAATGCCCAAGCCGTTCCCAAAATTACGCTTATCAAAAATAAAATTCCGATTTGCGTCCATGAAAAAGGAAGTTCACGGAGATCCAAAATTAATTTATAATAAATAACTCTTTGTAGAAGTAAAACTGAATAGAAAACGAAAAATATATCAAGAAAAACTGCTTTTACAAAATTAAATTTCTGTTCCTGCTGCTGCCTTTTTTTTATGATATCTTTCGGATCTTTATGTAAAATTTCTGTCTGCAAAGTTTCCATCAGCGTATTTCAACCTCCTCAGCCTCTTCGCCATAAATAGTTCTGAACCATTCTTCATCAATATCTTTTGGTAATCCTTCAAAAATAATTTGACCTTCGCGCAGTGCAATTACACGTGTTGCGTATCTTCTTACAAGAGATAGAAAATGAAGATTGCAAATTATTGTAGTTCCCAATTCTTTATTTACTTTTTCAAAATACTGCATAACGGAATTTGAAGTTGCCGGATCCAAAGATGCAACGGGTTCATCGGCTAAAAGCATTTTCGGATTTTGCATTAAACTGCGCGCAATTGCAACTCTTTGCTGCTGTCCGCCGCTTAATGAATCTGCACGAATATCAGCTTTTTCTTCAATTCCCACAATTTGAAGCGCTCTTTTTGCTTCTTCGTAAACTTCCGGAGAAAATTTTTCAAAAATTGATTCCAGAGTTTTAAGTTGTCCTAATTTTCCGGAAATCACATTTGTTAAAACCGATCTTCTTTTTATTAAATTGAAATGCTGAAAAACCATTGCTATCTGCTGGTGAACTTTTCTAAGATCTTCGCCTTTAACATGCGTAATATCTTTTCCAAGAAATTCGATTTTTCCTGATGTCGGTTCAAGCAAACGGTTTATGCAGCGCAGCAAAGTTGATTTTCCGGATCCGCTTAATCCGATAATTACCAAAAATTCGCCTTCGTTAACTTCAAAATTAACGCCTCGAAGTGCGTGAGTTCCGGTTTTATAGACTTTATGTAAATTTTGAACTTTTAAAAGCATATTAATTTATCTTTCCTTCAAGTGAAATATTTTGTTCTTCAAGCATTTTACGCAAAACATCGTAATCAGTATCTTTGGTTGGAATTAAACTTTCAACATCATAAATTTCGTATAAAGCTTCCTGACCTTCTTTTGTTGATACGAATTTCAAAAACGCTTCAACCACTTTATCTTTCATTTCTTCCGGAAGATCTTTTCTGAACACAAAAGGATCGTTCGGAATATCTTCTGTAAAACCAATTATTTTTATTTTATCTTCAACATCCGGAAATTGCGGTTTTACGCGCATTCTTGCATCCATAATTTCGCCTGTAACTGAGTGAGGCGGAGCATAATAAGTTGCACCGGCATCAACTTGTCTTTGATAGATCATCATCACAACATTATCGTGTTTTTGCGCAAAAACTTCCTGCGATGGATTTATTCCTTTTCTAATCAATAATGCTTTTGGCAAAACATAACCGGAAGTTGATGAAGGATCAACATAAGCAATTGTTCTTCCGTTTAAATCTGAAATTTCATCAATTCCGCTGCCTATACGAGCCAAAAATTGACCTTTATAAGTTGTTTCACCGCCTTCGCGCACAATTCTTAATTTTGCTTCAACTCCGTATTTTGTATTTGCCATCAAATAAGCGAAAGTGTTCATTCCGGCAATATCGGCTTTTTTGGTTCCGAAAGCTTCCACCAAAGCAACAAAACTTGCAGGAACGGCAGTTTCAAAATAATAGCCGGTTTCTTTTTCCAAAAAATCAACTAACTTTTTTGCATTTGTTGTAATTCTATCCGAATCAACAGAAGGTGTAAAATAAAGACGAATAGGATTTCTTAAACTTCCCAATTCCTCTTTTTTCATATCTCTAATTGATGTAAAAAAAATAAAAAAAAGAATAGGAGATAAAAAAAGGATGTATTTAAAAATTTTCATAAAACTCGGTTTTAAATGGATTTACAGCAGTTTTAATTTTTTAACTCTGCAAAGATAATAATTTCCGTTTAAAATGTGTAATTAAAGAAAAATTAATAAGATTCAAAGATTTCATTCGTCATTCCGGCATGCCTGCGCCAATGGGTGTCCGGAATCCTTTTTATACTCTTTCTACAAAAGTTAATTTCATTTTTCAACATTTAATAAATGAATTTTTCATTTACATAATGAAAAATAATTAAACTCCCAAAATCGAATTTCACATTTACTTTAATTTCAAACTAAAATATTTTATTTTTCGATTTATGAAATTTTCCAATCAATTTTGAATTGTTATGAAATCAAAAAAACTTACCGGAATTTTAACTTTATTGATCTCAGCATTTTCACTTTTAGCGGCTTCACTCGGAATTTTTTGGAAATCCGGAACCGGCGAATTCGAATATCAAACTATTAGAAATCAAACGATAAAAATTTACGGAGTAGGTTTTTCTTTCGGGGGACTTACGACAATT
>CBDUBH010000101.1:0-12132 GCA_965365345.1 uncultured Melioribacteraceae bacterium | reverse complement strand
GTTTTTTTAACCCCGGATCTTATTCCTTTTTTCGGCGGAACTTATTTCCCGCCTGAAGATAAATACGGAAGAGCAGGTTTTCCGAAAATATTAAATTCAGTTTACGATACTTACATAAATAAAAAAGATGAAATTCAACTTCAAGGAAGTGATATTTTACGGTCTTTAAAAGAATCTCTCACTTTAAAAAAACAACATGGCGATTTTGCGCTTTCAGACTTTGCAAAGATTTTTGATACAGTAAATCAAAGTTATGATACTGAGTTCGGCGGATTTGGAAATGCGCCTAAATTTCCCGCAGCTATGACTCACTTATTTTTGCTTCGTCATTTTTATACAACCAAAGATGAAAATGTTCTTAAAATTGTTTTGAACTCGCTTGATAAAATGGCAACCGGCGGAATTTACGATCAGCTTGGAGGCGGATTTCACCGTTATGCAACAGATGAAAAATGGCTTGTTCCGCATTTCGAAAAAATGCTTTACGATAATGCACTTTTAAGCCGGGTTTATCTTGAAGCATTTCAAATTACTAAAGATGAATTTTACCTGAACATTGCAGAAGAAACTTTGAATTACGTTCTTCGCGAAATGACTGATAAAACCGGCGGATTTTATTCTGCGCAGGATGCGGATTCCGAAGGTGAAGAAGGTAAATTTTTTGTTTGGCATTTTGATGAACTATTAAATTTGCTCGATGATGACGAAAAAGAAATTGCAGAAAAATATTTCGGAATTTCGGAAGAAGGAAATTTTGAAGGAAAAAATATTTTAACTTCTTTAAGAAATTTAAAAGAACTTTCAAAAGAAAATAATATTGATCAAGAAGAATTATCACAAAAGATAAATTCAATCAAAAAGAAACTCTTTTGTGAAAGGGCAAAAAGAATGAAACCTTCGCTTGATGATAAAATCTTAACAAGCTGGAACGCTTTGATGCAATATTCTTTTACGCTTGCCTTTGCCGTTACCGGAAAAGAATCATATTTAAATATTGCCGTTAACAATGCGGATTTTATTCTTGAAAAATGTATAAAAGATGAAATTCTTTTCCATTCATATAAAAACGGCGAAACAAAATATGAAGGATTTCTTGATAATTACGCTTTTACTGCTGAAGCTTTTTTATTTCTTTACGAAATCACATCCGATGAAAAATGGTTGAACGCTGCAAATTTGCTATCCGGAAAAATGATCGAAAACTTTTTTGATGATGAAGATTCTAATTTCTTTTATACCGCAAAAGGCGAAAAAGATCTGATAGTTCGCAGCAAAGATCTTTACGATAATGCAACGCCAAGCGGAAATTCATCTGCTGCTTTTGTACTTAAAAAACTTGCCGTTTATCTGCATAAACCTGAATATGATGAAAAAGCTCACAATCTTATTACAAATCTTCATTATTACCAAGTGCGTTATCCGCTTAGTTTTTCATATTTAATTTCAGCATCATATTTTTACTTCAGCAAACCGCGCGAAGTTGTTTTTGTCTATAGCAAAAATGAAGAAAAAGAAAATTTTCTTAAAAGATATTTCCGTGAATTTACTCCTTTCAATATTCTGGCTTTCAAAAAAGAAGATCAAAAAAGTGACCTTGAAATATTTGAAGGTAAAAGTTCAATTGATGGAAAATCCGCAATTTATATTTGCAGGGATTACACCTGCGAAGCGCCGGTTTTGGATTTTGACGAAGCAATGAAAGAACTTTCGGAATACAAATAATTCCTTTTGAAATTAAAATCTTGGAAAATAATCAATTATTTTATTATTCTTATTCGATGTAAAATAAAAATTGAAAATTCAGGATTTAATGAATCAGATCGTTTTAAAAGATATTTCGTTTGTCTACAAAAATGAAGAAGAATTTTCTTTACGAAATTTGAATCTGGATTTTAAGCAGGGCGAATTTGTTTCGATTTTAGGACCAAACGGATCAGGGAAATCTACCTTGTTAAAATTGATTGCCGGAAATTTAAAGCCGCAAAAAGGCGCAATTAATTTTAACGGAAACGAATATAAAAAGATAAAAATAAAAGATCTTGCAAAATTAATTGCATTCGTTCCGCAATCATCAAATCCGGTTTTTCAATTTTCAATTTTTGAAATTGTAATGATGGGAAGAACTCCGTATTTAAATATGTTCGGATTTGAAAATGAAGATGATGTAAAAATTGTAAACGAAGCGCTGGAATTAGTTGAATTAACTCACTTGAAAGATCACGGAATCAATGAAGTTTCCGGTGGTGAAGCGCAGCGTGCTTTTATTGCGCGTGCAATTGTTCAGCAGCCAAAAGTAATTCTGCTTGATGAACCTAGTTCTCATTTGGATATAAAGCATCAACTTTCTATTTTTAACCTTATTAAAAAGTTGAACAAAGAAAAAGGATTGACCGTTATTCTGGTTTCGCACGATCTTAATTTATCGGGACTTTACAGCGATAGAATAATTTTGATGAAACAGGGAAAAATCTTTTTCGATGGAAATGTGATCTTATCTTTAACCGAAGAAAACATTCGTTCTGTTTTCGGGGTTGATTCAAAAGTTAAAATTAATGAAAACAACTATTCGGTTAATGTAACAATAAAGCCATTTTTGAATTAAGTTAAAATTAAATGCAGATAGGTTCTTCAAATAAGTACAGCAAGAACAGAAAAATCTATTTATTAATGATTTTCATTCTTCTTTTCGATCTTTTCTTTTTGTATGTAAGCAAATACAGCAGGAAAAATATTTCCATTTTGGAATTTAATATTAACAATTTCGGAAATTTTCTTAATATGGGATTTGCATTAATTCCGGTTTTGGGAATATTGTATTTTATAATAAATCCGAAATTAGCCGAAAAAAGCAAAAGATATCTTTTAATGTTTTTGATAATTCTTTTAACTGCTCCGCTTTTATTCACTTCACTTTGGAACGAAGTTAAACTTCCTTTTGCAAATTTTTATCTTTTCGGTTATTCGTTTGAAAAAATTTTTACGGCAATTTTGCTATTCACTTTTCAGTTCATTTTGATCTATTTAGGAGTTTTAATTTGGCTGGTAATATTTAAAGTTAAGACAAAATTAAAACTAAGAGCATTTTTTTATTCAATATTATGTATATTACTGCTTGTAATTTTTGCGGTTTATTTTAACGATTACAGTCAAAAAGAAAAAGATGTTTACCAAACTGCAGGCAAAAAAGATGTTGCCGTAGTTTTGGGCGCTGCGGTCTGGTCAAAAACAAAACCAAGTCCTATTTTTGCATCACGGATTTCCAAAGCAAGCAATTTATATAACGCAAAAGTAGTAAACAAAATACAGGTTACCGGTGGAAGCGCTCCCGGTGAATTAAGCGAAGCCGAAGTTGCTTATAATTATTTGATAAGTTACGGAGTTGAACCCGCAGATATTTGGGTTGAAAAAAGAACTTCATCCACATCTGAGCAAGTTCTTTTTATAAGAGAAAATTTGATTCAAGATAAAAAATTGAATAGTGTGCTAATAATTTCCGATCGTTTTCATTTAACCCGCGTAATGGAAATTTGCAAATTTTACAATGTAAAGGCTGAAGGGATTTCATCTGATTTAAAACTCGGAAAATTCAATAACTTTAATTACAGAGTAAAAGATGCAATTGCACTTTTGGTATTTTGGCTTTTTGCAATTTAAAAAATAAAAATAACGGAATTTAAAATGGTAAATTTCGATTTGATTGAAGAATTCGGACATGAGCAAGTGATCTTTTGCTCTAACAAACAAACCGGCTTAAAAGCAATTATCGCAATTCACGATACAACTTTAGGTCCTGCTTTAGGCGGAACAAGAATGTTAAATTATGAAAATTACGAAGCTGCTTTAAAAGATGTTTTAAGATTATCCCGCGGTATGACTTACAAATCTGCCGTGGCAGGATTGAATTTCGGCGGCGGAAAAGCCGTAATTTTAGGAAATCCGGATCTTCAAAAAAATGAAATGCTTTTCAGATCTTTCGGAAAATATGTTGAAGGTTTAGCAGGAAGATTCATAACCGCCGAAGATGTTGGAACAGATGTTATGGATATGGAATTTGTAAGAATGGAAACAAAATACGTTACGGGAATTCCGAAATCTTTAGGCGGCTCGGGTGATCCTGCGCCTGTTACTGCATACGGAGTTTACGTTGGAATAAAATCTTGCGCAAACGAACTTTGGGGAAATGATTCATTAAAAGGAAAAAGAATTGCGATACAAGGCGCCGGACAAGTTGCGCGTCATCTTTGTGATCATCTATATAATGAAGGCGCAGATCTTATTATAACTGATATTAACGAAGCAAAAATAAAAAATATTTCAAATAAGTTAAATGCCGAAGTTGTTTCGCCTGAAAAGATTTATGAAACCGATGCCGATATTTTTTCGCCCTGTGCTTTGGGAAGTGTAATAAATGACAAAACAATTTCCAAAATGAATTTTCAAATTATTGCTGGTTCAGCAAATAATCAATTGGAAGATGAAGTGAAGCATTCAAAAATGCTTTTTGAAAAGGGAATTTTATACGCGCCTGATTACGTTATTAATTCCGGCGGACTTATAAATGTTGCAAATGAACTTGAAGGTTACAGACAAGATCGCGCAATGAAACACGCGGAAAATATTTACGATATTCTGAAAAAAGTATTTAAAGTTTCAAAAGAAGAAAACGTATCAACAAATTTTGCATCAAATAAAATTGCTGAAGAAAGAATTCGTCAGATAACCGGCATAAAGAAAATTTACTCAGGAACTTCCAATTTTTCAGGACGTTTGGGTGAGTTAAGCAAAAGATAAATTAAATCAGAAAAATATAAATCCAGGGAAAGATAAAAATTCTAAGAAGAAGTTTGAATGAAAGATAATATGAATAAAAAAATAAGCAGAAGAGTTTTAAGAGAAAAAGTTTTACAGATCCTTTACGCTTACGAAATGAACGGCGAAGGACTTTCGAATTTAACCGAAGGTGTTTTAACCGATATTGAAAGTGAAGATGATAAAGAGTTTTGCAGAGATCTTGTAACAAAAGTTGTAGCAAACAAAAAACAAACCGATAAATACATCACAGAAAAAATTAATAATTGGGAAGTTGACAGGCTTGCAATTATTGACAGACTTCTTTTAAGGATGGGAATTTCTGAAATTTTATATTTGCCGGATATTCCTCCAAAAGTTTCAATAAATGAAGTTATTGAAATTTCAAAAAATTACAGTACGCCAAATAGTGGAAAATTTTTAAACGGAATTTTGGATAACATTCTTCAGGATCTGAAAAATGAAGGAAGAGTAAATAAGATCGGAAGAGGATTAATGGAAGAAACCCTTAAAAAACCAAAGAATAAATAAATTCTTTTTATGAACGACAAAAGAAAAATTTTCGTTTGGAGTTTGTTTGATTTTGCAAATACTTCATTTTCAATTGTCGTTGTAACTTTCATTTTTGCCGTTTACTTTAAAGAAACTATCGCATCAGGAAAACCGGTTGGGGATCTTTACTGGAGTTTATCGGTTGGAATTTCCATGCTTATTACAGCAGTTATTTCACCGGTTTTAGGTGCAATTGCCGATCATTCTGCAGGAAAGAAAAGGTTTTTACTTTTCTTTACGCTCCTTTGCATAGTTTCAACCGCGCTGTTGTATTTTACCGGACCAAATAAAATTTTATTTGCAATGATGCTTTTCATTACTGCAAATGTTGGTTTTGAAGCGGGACTTGTTTTTTACGATGCTTATCTTCCCGAAATTACAACGCCGAAAAATTACGGAAGGGTAAGCGGTTACGGATTCGGAATGGGATATTTGGGTTCGCTTGTAATTTTGGCTTTGCTATACACTTTTTTCATTTCGAAAGATCTGATAAAAGAATCTTTTCCATTTGCTGCACTTTTCTTTTTGATCTTTGCAGTTCCGCTTTTTTATTATTTGCGTGACAGTAGAAAAAATATTCCACTCGAAAAATCTTACTTGAAAATTGGATTTGAAAGAGTAACAAACACTTTAAAATCATTAAAGAATTATAAAAATCTTGCGATCTTTTTGCTCGCTTTTTTCTTTTATGTTGAAGGCGTAAATACCGTAATATTTTTTTCGGGTAATTACGCAAAAACAACCATCGGATTTAACGTAACCGAACTTACAATATTTTTTATTACTGTTCAATCAACTGCAATTTTAGGATCGATTGCTTTCGGAATTATTGCCGATTCAATCGGACAAAAAAAATCGATCTTGATCTCTCTATTTATTTGGATCATCACAGTTTTAATCGCGTATTTTGTAAAAGATAAATCCTGGTTTTACCTGGTCGGACTTTTAGCAGGAAGCGTTATGGGCGCAACGCAATCAACAAGCAGAAGTTTGATGTCAAAATTAACTCCCGATGAAAAGAAAACAGAATTCTTCGGATTTTATTCTTTCTTCGGAAAAAGTTCAGCAATTTTAGGACCACTTGTTTTCGGTTTGGTAAGTTATTTAACACAAAGTCAAAGATTTGCGATCCTTTCAATTCTGGTATTTTTTGTTTTAGGAATTATTACACTTTTTTTTGTTGAAGATCCGAAGATCAAAACTTCTAAATTGCCTTCTTGAAATTTGCTCTTATCAGTAAATAAAAGATCAAAAGCGAAACCGTAAGCATTAAAATTCCCCAAAATAAAGCCGGAACATTCGTAATATTTGCAATAACCTGAGCATCAGTTGAGCGGTAATTCAATGTTATAAGATCGCTTTTAATATCAAAAATTGTATAAAGACAGCTTATAATTCCAAGAGTTTTTATACTTAATTGATGAAAAAGATCAGGCAAATATCTCGGCGAAATAAACAAGAAAATTGCAAATCCCAACGTGAAAAATATTCCGAAAACATGTTTAATAAAAAGCGCTGTAATTATTATCAATCCAATTGAAATGAAAGTGCAAACATAAGTGCTGAAATTTTGTTTGCGCGCTGAAAGAAAAAGCAAGCCGCCCCAAAGTAAACTTCCGATATAGCCGGCAGAAGCGATTAATAAAGAATTTCCGCCTTTTATTTTACAGACTCCGCCTAAATTATAATTAATCTGAATCTCCAAAATATTTCCTCCGGAAGCAATTGCCGCCAATCCGTGCGAAATTTCATGAAGTAAAACCACAAAAATTTTTATGGGAAAAATGTAATAAGTATTCCAAAAAATGAAGGATAGAATTATAACGGAAGCAAGCACAATAAACTCAGTGATTTTTCTTCCTTTAGGGGATAATTTTTTCAAATGCGCCTCAAAAATTTCATAGCCGAAATATCTTTAAATAGATCTTTTTATTCAACCGTTTTATAAAATATTTTGAAATAATTTTTATGAAAGTTTTCCGGAAATTAATTGTTCTTGCAAATTTCAAAAGTAAGCATTATTTTAGTTATGAGTATATGCTCAAAATAAAAAAATATGGCAAGACCAAAAAAACAAAGAAATATCAAATGTGATCCGAAGGCATATTATTTTAAGCCGCGCGGAATTCCATTATTCGAACTTGAAGAAAATATTCTTGAACCGGATGAAGTTGAGGCATTAAGATTAGCAGATCTTTTTAAACTTTCTCATGAAGAAGCTGCCGAAAAAATGAAAATTTCACGTGCAACTTTCGGCAGAATTATTTCGAAAGCTAGATTAATAATTGCCGATTCAATTTTAAACGGCAAAGCAATAAAAATTTCTGAAAATGAATTTGAAAACTTAAAAAAGGAAAAATTAAAATGAAAATTGCAGTTGCAACAAATGACGAAATCCACGTAACAGGACATGTAGGAAGATGCAGAATGTTCATTGTTTACGATACAAACAACAAGGAAATTATTTCACGTGAAGTTAGAGAAAATTCTTTCACGCATCACAGAGCAGAAGGACATGAAGAACATCATCAACATCATGGTGAAAATTCACATAATCACAGTCATGCAAATTTAATTGAAGGATTAAAAGATTGTAATTATCTGATATTTCAATCTGGCGGCTGGAGAGTAATTGAAGATCTAAAAAATAACGGTATAGTTCCTTTTTTAACTGATGAGAAAATTGCTGATGAAGCTGTGAAAAAATTACTTATCGGAACATTAGATGAAAAACCCGACAACACTTGTAAAAGTCATTAATTAATAACAAAGTGGAGTAAACTTATTTTTCAAATCCGCTTTAATTTTTATACTTTTTAATTGTCTGAAGTGGGATTTAATCTAAGTCCATATCTTTTAGTGATAAACAGGAATAATAAAGCTGAAATTGTTCCTGCAAAACCATAATAAGCATCGAATATGTCAGGTGTATTAAGTACGGGAATCCAAAATTCATATACAAAATTCATTAGTAAAACTAATATGCCAAGAGCAATTATATATTTAAAATCTACGCCCGAAAGTAACCACATAAAACCAACTCCGGCAAAAAACAAATAGCTTATAGAAAAGTTTGAAATATGCTTATAAAAGGTTGGATGCAAATATAATAGGAAATCGATCCTCAAAAATATTTTAGTTCTTCCGAAAAACATAATCATTACACCTATAAGTAATATTAAATTACAAAGTGTATAAGGCAGAGTAGGTGAGTATTTTATATTATTCATTTATAGTTATAAATTCGATAGTTGGATTATTATTCGTATCAATGCAATGTTAAAGATTAAGTCATAAATTTAAATTAGCGGAATTATAAAGAACGTAAAATGATCAGTGTTAACAATATGAACTTAATCACAATCATATCGTAAAATTTTAATTAATAATTTCAATATTTCAATTTATCAAAACCTTTACCGTAAACTCCCATCACGGAGCTTATCGAAACAAAAGCGCTATCATCAATTTCATCAACAATTCTTAAAACAATATTCAATTCAAATTTGCGGACGAGCACCATTGCAATTTCTTTATCTTCATTTGTAAACCAGCCCTTGCCTTGAATAAAAGTAATTCCACGTCCGAGTTCATTACCGATTCTTTCGGCTACTAATCTGTTATTTTTCGAAATTATAAAAACCTGTAAAGATTGTTTTGATCCTTCAATTGCAAGATCAATTACGTAAGAAGTAATTGCCATTGAAACATAACCGTAAACAATTTTTTCTATTGAACCTAAAACAATATATGATGAAGCAATAATAAAAACATCTGCAATCAAAATAACTCTGCCTAAACTTATATTTTTATATTTGTTAACTATCATAGCAATAATATCGGTTCCTCCGGTTGATCCGCCTTGCGTAAAAACTATTCCAACACCTAAACCGGCTAAAATTCCGCCAATTATTGTTGCCATAAAGTCATCTTGAACAACAGGATTTTTAATTAATACTTGAAGTACCGAAAGACTAAAAGCAATTGAACTTACACCGAAAACCGTTTTAATTCCGAAATTTAATCCGATCATTTTTACCGCAATCAAAATCAAAAAAATATTTATTGCGATGTAAGTAATTCCAACGGGAATTGCAGTCCCTAAAAATACCAAAGTTGCCACACCGCTAATTCCGCCGCCAACAACTTTAGCGGGAATTAAAAATGCAGTCCATCCCAAAGCATTAATAAAGCAACCGATAAAAACTATGAAATAAGTTCTGAAAGTTTTAAAAGTTAATTTCATTTTAAAAGATTCTTGATAATTAAAAAGAAAAATTTAATCAAATAAAATAAGGAATGAAGATTTATCATTGCAAATAATTAATCTCATTTACCAAGGATTTTTACGTTTTCTCCCAAAACACCTTTAACGTAAAGTATTTGAATTGCAACTATAACCAAAACGATAATTGGACTTGCAAGAAGAATTCCAAAAAATCCAAAAATTGCTGCCATTAAAATTTGTGCGCTTATAACCAATACCGGCGGAAGTGAAACTACCTTCTGTTCGATAAAGGGAGTTATTAAGTATGATTCAATTTGCTGAACGGCTATGTATACTATCAAAACATACAATGCCATTGTGGGACTCTGCGTAAATCCTAAAAGAACAGCCGGCACGATCGCTAAAATCGGGCCGATAAAAGGAACAAATGAAAGCAGCGCAGCTATAACTGATAATGAAAGTGCAAGATTCATTCCGATTATCCAAAGGCCTATCAAGGTTAAAAGTCCGACAACCAACATTGAAACTAATCTTCCCAAAAGCCACCATTTCAGTGAGAATTCCCACGCATTAAAAAGCGAATGATATTTATCTCTTTTTGCGGCAGGAAATAGCAAAGCTAAATTATCTATGTATAATTTCGGATCGAAAGCCAAATAGATACTTAAAATCAAAATTATGATAGCATTTGAAAAAAAGTTAAATGTTGAAGAAAAAACAGCTGTTAAATGTGTCAGTGCTTCTGAACCAAGCGGTACAAGTTTTTCGGTATCAGGCATCTTTGCAAAAAGTTGTGCTCCCCAGGAGGTTTGCATAATCCAGCCGCGAAGTTTTTCAAAAGCTGCAGGCAAATTATCTATAAGAACAATTATTTGCTCAATTATCGGGGGTCCAACAAGCCAGGCAAGTAAAACGATTGTCAATAATATCAAAATCAATGAAATTATTGTAGAATAAGGTTTTTTTACTTTGGCATATTTTGTTATCAATCCTGCTAAGCCATCAATAAGCAGCGCAAAAAGAATGCTCATAAATATTAAAAGAAAAACCTGGTAAGCGCTGATAAAAAGAAATACGATGATCAGCGTTAATAATAAAAGACCGATCGTGATTAAATTCTTTTTGACGTAACTGTTTTCGCTCATAATTTTAACAAGATTGTGAAAAATTAATATCTGATTTAATGTTTAATATAAAATAATTTCGCCAAAAGAATATTTTTATTTTCCTAATAAATTTTGAAAGGCAAGTTTTACTTTATCATATAACATTTTTACTTTTTAATAGATTATCCAAACCCCACTTTACTGCGCCGCGTGTTGCAAAATAAAGAAACAAAAAGCAATATAGAGCAGCTAATTCACCTCTATTAACAACCGGGAAAATTTGTTCGCCGCCGCTAAATTTCCAATGAAATTGAAAATACGCAACTGCCATCATACCGCTGCAAATAAAAGCAGCAATTCGGGTTTGAAATCCAATCATTATTAAAATACCGCCAATGATTTCGATAACTCCACCAAACCAAAGCTGCGAAAACACATCCGGTTGTTTGTCGGTTAAAACTCTAAAGATCTTTTGAAATCCGTGTAGCGAAAACATAAATCCGGCAACAATTCTTAAAACTGCGTAAACGTGATCAGAATATTTTTCTAAAAATTTCATAAATATTTCCGTCAGTGATTTTTGGTAAATTATTTAAATTAAAATGATATTGGTAAATATCAAACATAATTTTTGATTTGTTTTAAAAAGAAAAATGCAATGCCGTTCAAAAAATATTGAATGACACTGCATTTATGGTTTGATATGTTAGTATCTTTTAAACTTTTTGGTTTCTTCCTTTGATGCGGGCTTAATTGAAATTGCCGCGCCGCCGCCATTTGCCAATTTTATTTTCAAATTTGTTTTAGCGGTTACAATAAAATTTTCAATTTTGTACGACATAGGATTTTTTTCCCAATCGGCATCTTTTGAATCCGAATAAATTGTTGCAACATAATTTTGATCCGGATTTAAGAAATTCAATTTAATATTTGAAGTTCTGGAATTTTCATCTGTTATTGCACCGACAAACCAATTTTCACTTCTTTTTTGTTTTCGAGCGATCGTTACAAAATCACCTGGTTCTGCTTCTAGAATTTTTGTATCATCCCAATCAACCGAAACATCTTTTATAAATTGAAGCGCATCTAAAAATCTTTCGTAATTCTCAGGAAGATCTGCCGCCATTTGTAACGGACTATAAATTGTTACATAAAGTGCTAATTGTTTTGCCAAAGTTGTATGAACTTGTTCTTTTCTATCCGGCTGGTAATAACTTCTTTTTATCTGGAAAATTCCCGGTGTATAATCCATAGGTCCGCCCATCAATCTTGTAAAAGGCAAAATTGTTTCATGATCAGGCGGATTTCCTTCACTCCATCCATTAAATTCATTACCGCGTGCGGCTTCACTTGCTATCCAATTCGGATAAGTTCTGTGTAATCCGGTTGGACGTACCGGCTCGTGTGCATTCAACATAATTTTATATTCAGCAGTTT
>CBDUBH010000100.1:0-12153 GCA_965365345.1 uncultured Melioribacteraceae bacterium | reverse complement strand
AAGCAATCAAAAGTTATTACCCCGATCGAACAAAAGGTTTTAAATGTTGTTGTTGAAAAAATTATGCAGGATCTTAAAAAATCCTGGCAAATTATCGGTGAATATGAATTTGCTGTTGAAAGATTTGAGCCGGATATTGATTTTGCACAAATTACATCACAAAGTGAAAGTGTTCTGTTAATTTCGTTCGAAATGTTTATTGGTGAGCAATCATATTTAATGAACATCTGCTTTGCAACTTATGCTTTTGATACGATACTTTCAAAAATGTCGAATCAAAAACTTTCTTCAATCAGACCTGTAAAATATAACGGAACAACAGCAAAAACAATTATTGCAAGTCATCTTCAAAAAACACTTTTGGAAATTGGTGTTGAATTCGGTTCATCTACAATTTCGATGAATGAACTTCTTCAACTTGAAAAAGGCGATATCATAAAATTAAAAAATAAGGTTGGCGAAGAACTAAAAGTTAAAATTAACGATAAAGTTTTATTTTACGGACAGCCCGGATATTTGCACAAACATAAATCAATAAAAATTACACGAAAAGCCGAACAAAGCGAAAAATAGACAGGTGAAATAATGACAAATGAAGAATTATTAAACAGCCTAAACCTTGATCCTAATCAATTAAGTGATGATCAAATTGTTGGCGGAATTGCGGATTTTCCGGAATATGATGAATCAACCGTACGCTCTCCGATTCAAAATGATAAGTTGGATTTCTTAAAAGATCTTCAGTTAAATGTTTACATTGAATTAGGAAGAACCAAAATGCAGATAAAAGATATTTTAGAATTGGAAAGAGGATACGTAATTGAACTTGATAAACTTGCAAGTGAGCCTGTTGATATTTTTGTAAACAATAAGAAAATTGCCGAAGGCGAAGTTGTAGTTATTGATAAACATTTCGGTATCAGAATTACAAATCTTGTTGATGCTGCAGATAGATTGAAAGGTCTTTCATAAATGGGCTGGGAATTATTAAAAATAATATTTCTTCTTCTTTTAGTTTTAGGAATGATGTACGGCACATTCTATTTGGTAAGAAGATATCTTTTTGTTTATGATAAAGATTCGGCAAGGTATAATATCAAAATCCGTGTTTTAAGCTCGCAAATGATATTACCGAAAAAATTCATTCAAATTGTGCAGGTTCACGATAAAATTTTGGTTCTTGGCGTTGCCGATAATTCAATAAATCTTCTTTACGAATTTGAAGGAAGCGCGGAAAATTTTAAAATGACTGAACTTGATAAGCAGGAATTCAAAGAAAATTTTCTTGATATTCTGAAAAAGAATTTGGGAATTAAATGAAAAAATTGATTTTAATTTCCGGATTTTTCTTTTTCTTTTTTGCGGCGCAGAATTTGTTTGCACAACAGCCGCAGCCGACAATTCCGCTTCCGAGCATCGGGATTGATGTCGGCACCGCAGATTCACCGCAGGATGTTTCAACAACTTTACAAATTTTAATTCTGCTTACGGTTTTAACTTTAGCACCTTCTGCAATGATAATGACAACTTCATATTTAAGAATTATCATTGTTTTTCATTTTATAAAATCGGCTTTAGGAACGCAGCAAATGCCGCCGAGCCAAATGCTTGCGGGTGTTGCGCTTTTCATAACATTTTTTGTTATGGCTCCAACCTGGAATCAAGTTTACGATAACGGCGTAAAACCTTATATGGATGGAAACATGACAATGGATCAGGCATACGATAATTCGATTACACCGATTAGAGAATTTATGTTTAAAAATGTGCGCAATGAAGATTTGGAATTATTTGTCGGCTTGGCAAATATAGAAAGACCGCAAAACAGAAACGATTTACCGACTTATGTTTTAGTTCCGGCTTTTGCAATAAGTGAAATGCGCGCTGGATTTATAATCGGATTCTTCTTATTTATCCCGTTTTTAATGGTTGATATGATCGTTGGAAGTATTTTAATGTCAATGGGAATGATGATGGTTCCGCCAATGCTGGTTTCGCTCCCGTTTAAAATTTTACTTTTCGTTTTGATTGATGGTTGGAATTTAATAATTGGTTCAGTTGTAAGGAGTTTTGGCTGATGACTGAAGAATTAGTAATTACGGTTTTAACTGATGTTTTTTATACATCATTTTTAATTTTGCTCCCGATTTTGGGCGTGTCTTTAGTTGTTGGAGTTTTAATTTCCATTTTTCAGGCAGCAACTTCAATTCAGGAAATGACTTTAACTTTTGTACCAAAAATTTTGATAACTGCAGTCGCATTAATTTTAATGATGCCGTGGATAATGGAAAAATTAATTAGCATTACCACAAGATTAATAAATATGTTCTCCCAAGTTGTAAAATGACAAACATCCTCGTTGCTGATTTTCTCGTTGTTATTATGATTTTTTTGCGGATAATGGGAGTTTTCACTGCAGCGCCGATCTTTGGAAATCAATCAATTCCCGTAATAATCAGAGTTTTGATTTCTGCTTTTATTGCCTACATCACATTTTTAACAATTGATACAACCGCAATTGAAATTCAGCCGGAATTCCTTCCTTTAGCAATATTCGGATTTAAAGAAATTTTAACCGGACTTATAATCGGATTCAGTTTGAATCTGGTTTTTTACGGAATTTCATTTGCCGGCTGGATTGTAGGATTTAATATGGGTTTAAGTATGGCAAATGCTTTTAATCCTACAACTGATATTGAAAATAACATAATCGGTGAAGTTTTTTTTATTTTTGCCGCGATTGTATTTTTTTTGATCAACGGACATCACTACATAATTTCGGCTGTGGTAGCATCTTTTAAAGTAATTCCTTTAGGAAATTTCACTCTTAACGAAGCGGCATATATTTTGCTGCTTAAATATTCGGCTGCGGTTTTTGTGATCGCTATAAAAATTGCTTCACCTATAATTGTATCATATTTTCTTGTGATTATTGGCGAAGGAATTATTGCAAGGGTAATTCCTCAAATTCAGGTTTTTTTTATAACGCAGCCGCTAAAAGTTGGATTAGGATTTTTACTTTTAAGTTTTGCGGTTCCAATGTACTTGTACATTTTTAAGCAAGTGCTTAAAAGTTACGAAGAAAGTTTATACAATCTTTTAAAAGCTATGGGCAGTTAAGAAATGGCAGAATCCGGCGGACAGGAAAAAACCGAACAAGCCTCCGGGAAGAGGCTAAGTGACAGTCGTGAAAAAGGCTCGGTTGCCAAAAGTACCGAGATAAGTTCCTTTGCGATTTTTACATCGGGAATTCTAATCATTTTTATGATGCAAAGCCATTTAAGTGAAAATATTGGTGAAGTATCAACAAAAATTCTTGCAAATCTTGATAAATTTGAATTAAATCAAGAAGTAGTTCAGCAATATTTTATCAAAGGAATTTCACTTTTCTTTTACATTTTAGCTCCGGTTTTTATAGTGGTTTTAATTGCGGCAATTGCTGCAAATTACGGACAGGTTGGTTTTAAAATTACACCGAAAGCGCTTGCGCCAAAAGGTTCAAAATTTAATCCGCTTACAAATATTAAAAACATTTTCTTTTCGCAAAGATCAATTGTAGAACTTCTGAAATCAATTACAAAATTTTTAGTGATCGGAGTTTTTACATATACGGTTTTGGAAGATGTTGTTTTAAAATCTTTCGGCTTAGTTGATTTTTCCGTTGAAGCGATAGTTGCATTTATGATTGATGCGGCATTCACTTTGATCTGGAAAATTATGCTTGTTTACGCAGTTTTTGCGGGAATTGATTTTGCTTATCAAAAATTCAAGCATAAAAAAGATTTGATGATGTCCAAACAGGAAGTTAAAGAAGAAATGAAAGAAACTGAAGGCGATCCGCATGTTAAGGGAAAAATTAAGAGCATGCAAATTTCCGCAGCGCGTTCAAGAATGATGAAAGAACTTCCGACAGCGGATGTGGTAATTACAAATCCGACTCACTTTGCAATTGCGTTAAAATATGAAGTAGGAAAAAGTAACGCGCCGAAAGTTATTGCAAAAGGTGTTGATGAATTAGCACAAAGAATTAAAAAAGTTGCAACGGAAAATGGAGTTCCATTGCACGAAAATAGAGAGTTGGCACGCGCATTGTATAAAACTTGTGAAATAGGCGATGAAATTCCGCAAAATCTATTTAAAGCCGTTGCCGAAATTTTAGCATTCATTTTCAAAATGAAAAATTCGAAAAAGAAAAGTATTGTTTAAGTAAAAAGTAAAAAGTAAAAAGTAAAAAGTAAAAAGTAAAAAGTAAAAAGTAAAAATAAAACACAATACTGATAACTATTAACCAAAAACTGATAACTAATAAAGCTTAAAATGAAATTTTTTGGAAGAAATACCGACATTATTTTAGCAGCAATGATTATTCTGATGCTGGGATTGATGATAATTCCGCTTCCGCCATTAATGCTCGATTTCTTTTTGGCTGTAAGTATCACGCTTTCGGTATTAATTCTTATCGTTTCGCTTTATATTCAATCGCCCATGGAAATTACGATTTTCCCGGGAATGCTGCTTTTATTAACTTTGTTCAGATTATCATTAAATATTTCATCAACAAGATTAATTTTACTTGATGGCTCCGCCGGAAAAGTAATCGAAGCATTTGGAAATTTTGTTGTTGGCGGAAATTTTGTTGTCGGATTTATAATCTTCTTGATCCTTGTAATTATTCAGTTTGTGGTAATTATAAAAGGTTCAGGCAGAATTTCGGAAGTTGCAGCGCGTTTCACTTTGGATGCAATGCCCGGAAAACAAATGGCAATTGATGCTGATCTGAATACCGGCTTGATTAATGAAACTGAAGCGCGCCAAAGAAGAGAATCAGTTTCACGCGAAGCTGAATTTTACGGCGCTATGGATGGTGCAAGCAAATTCGTAAAAGGAGATGCAATTGCAGGATTGTTAATTAATGCGATCAATTTGATCGCGGGATTTATAATCGGCTCGGCTCAGCGCGGATTAAGTTTAACAGATTCAATCCAGACTTATACAATTTTAACAATTGGTGATGGATTGGTTTCGCAGGTTCCAGCGCTTTTGGTTTCAACAGCAGCGGGATTTGTAGTTACAAAAAGTGCCGCCGGAACTTCAATGGATACGCAGATGAAAAAACAATTGTTTTCAAATCCGCGTGTGTTGGGAACTGTTGCCGGAGCAGTTTTCCTTTTCGCTTTTGTTCCGGGAATGCCGGCAATTCCTTTTTTACTTTTAAGTATTTCACTTGGAACCGCAACATTTTTTGCAAATAAACAGAAAAAAGAACAAGCTCAAGAACTTGAAATTCCGCAAGAAGTTGTTTCTGAACCTACCGAAGAAAAAGTTGAACAATATTTACAAGTTGATCCTATCGAAGTTGAAATTGGTTACGGATTAATTTCACTTGTTGATGAAAGTCAGGGTGGAAATCTTTTTCAAAAAATTTCTTCAACAAGAAAATACATCGCGCTTGAATACGGAGTTTTAATTCCTCCTGTTCGTGTGCGAGACAATCTGCAATTAAATCCGAATGAATATATTATAAAAATCAAAGGAAATGTTGTAACCGCTTACGAAATTCATACGGATAGATTTTTGGCAATGAACCCGGGAAATTTGACTGAGCAGATTTCGGGAATTCCTACTCGCGATCCGGCTTTTAATCTTGATGCAATTTGGATAACAAAACAAGAAAAAGACCGCGCCGAACTTTTAGGTTACACTGTTGTTGATAGTATTTCGGTAATGTCAACACATTTACAAGAAACTTTGAAAAAGAATTTCGATAAAATTTTATCAAGACAATCTGTTAAACAGCTTTTGGAAAATCTGAAAAAAGAATATCCAGCAGTAATTGAAGATGTAAATCCTGATGTTCTTCCGCTTGGAACAATTCAAAAAGTTTTACAGAATTTGTTAAAAGAATTAGTTCCCATAAAAGATCTTGTTCAAATTTTGGAATCATTGATCGATTACGCAAAAGTTACAAAAAATCTTGATGTTTTAACTGAATATGTGCGTCATTCAATCGGCGATACAATTGCGCACAGCTACAAAGATGCAAACGGAATAATTCACGCTGCTGCGCTTGGTCAAAAATTGGAATCGTTTATTACGCGCGCGCTTCAAAATCAAAAAGAAGCTGTTCAAACTTTAGGTTTAAATTCAAAAATGCTAAATGAATTGAACAAATCCATTTACGAAAATGTTGAAAATTTCAAAATGCTCGGTTATATTCCCGTAATTATAACTTCGGCAACAATAAGACCTTATTTTTACAGATTAATAAATTCAAGTTTTCCGGATGTCGCAATTCTTTCTTACACCGAACTACCATCAGAGTGCGAGATTGAATTTGTAGGCAAAGTTGAGGTTGATGATGCAAATTAAAAAATTCGTGGCACCCACTTTAAAAGAAGCCACTGCACAAATGAAAAAAGAACTCGGTGATGATGCAATTGTTTTAAGCACAAGAATAATTGATAATGATCCGAGATATAAAAATAAAAGAATGTTCGAAATTACTACGGGCATTGAAGATAATTACGATAGATCCACGCAAACTCAAAAGCAAAATGAAGTTGAAGAACAGTCGAAAAGTTTTGCAGATGAATTGAAAAATCTTTCCGAAAAAATATTCAGCACGCAGCAAAAAAAGGAAGTAAAACCTGAGCCTGAATTTGCGGCAAAAACCGAAATAAAAAAAGTAATTAAAGAAGATAATCAAATAATTGAGCGCGAATTAAAAGAAATTGCCGAAACTTTGGTTTACCGCGAAGTTCAAAAAAGAATTGTGGGAACAATAATAGAGCAGCTTCAGAAATATTCTGATTTTCTTCAGCCTTCAAACATTGATAATTATGTAATTTCAACAATCGCATCAATGATTCCAACAGGCGGATTTGAACTTAACAAAAAGCATAAACCGACCGTAATTGCTTTAGTTGGACCCACAGGAGTTGGCAAAACAACCTGCATTGCAAAATTGGCAGTGATCTCAAAAATATTACACAATCTTGATATCGGTCTAATTACGCTTGATACTTACAGATTAGGCGCAATTGATCAGCTGAAAATATTTTCTGAAGTAAGTAATATTGAACTCCGCGTTGCATACGAGCATAAAGAAATTACAAAATTCATTCAGGAATTTAAGAAAAAAGATATCGTTTTTATTGATACTGCCGGAAGAAGTCAAAACAATACCGAATCATTAAAAGAGACTCAAAAAGCGTTATCTTACGCGCCTTTTGTTGATGAAATTTATTTAGCTTTAAGCACAACCGGTACAACAAAACATATGTTGGATGCTGCCGAAAAATTCAAAATTCTGAATTACAACGGAATCATTTTTACTAAGCTTGATGAAGCCGTTTCATTTGGAAATATTTTGAATGTTGCCGTAAATACAAATGTTCCGATAAAATATTTGACAAACGGACAAGTAATTCCGGATGATATTATTGCTGCCGATGCCGAATTTATTGCAAATATGATTTATACCGGAAAGATCAATAAATGATTGGGCAAACCGAAAGACTTCTGGAATTAAAAAAATTACATGAACGCGAACAAAAGAAAATTAAACGCGGCAAAATTGTTGCGTTCAGTTCGGGAAAAGGCGGAACAGGAAAAACTTTCATTTCGGTAAATACAGCTTATGCACTTTCGCGTTTAAATAAAAAAGTTTTGATCGTTGATATGGATGCAAATCTTTCTAACATCAACATTATGCTTAATATGACCGCCGAAAAAACTTTACTTAATTTTTACTTAAAGAAAAATTCCTTAAAAGATCTTGTAACTGTTTATGAACCGAATTTGCACATAATTTTCGGCGATTCAGGAAAATTGAATTATCCGCAATTAAAAGAAAGTGATATTGATTATTTACTTTCCGCATTGAACGAAATTTCTGAATATTACGATTTTATTTTACTTGATATTAGCGCCGGCGCAACCGATGATATTATTCATCTTTTAAATGGCGTTGATAAAAATATTTTAATTACTAATCCTGATCCCACTGCAGTAATGGATGCTTACGTAATTATAAAATTGCTTCATAACAAGGGAAATTTCGATAGAAAATTAGTTGTTGTAAATAAAAGTCAATCCAATCAGGATGGAATGATTTGTTTTAACAACATTAATAAAGCAGCAACACATTTTTTAAAAGAAGAACTTTTTTTGCTCGGAATTGTTGAAGCTGATAATTCCGTAATCCAGAGTGTAATGGCACAACAACTTCACTTAAAATTAAATCCACACGGAAAAACCGCACTTCAATTGATAAAATTAGCCCAGAATTTTCTTAAAATCATGCAGCTGGCTAATAATAACCAATAGATATCAATATAAATTTAAAGTCCTAAATTAAAAATCTTAAAAATTTCCTTAAATCATAATTTCTTTAAAGCTAAACTGCTTTGGTATATCTTTTGCAATAAATGATATAAAACAAGCGGTTAAAAAATGAACAAAATTGTATTAAATATCGGATTGTTGATCTTCTTTCTTTCGATCATTTTTTTTAGCCAAAGAGGGCTGGCTGTTGAAGATATTTTGATACGTTCTTTGATCATTTTTGTTATTTCCACAATTATGCTAAGTATTTTGATGCTTATTTTTGTGAAATCAATTAACAAAACCGCAGTTAGTAAAGCCAAAAACTTTTCAGATAATTTAAGTAGGGAAACTTAAAATGAGTAACGCAACTTTATGGTCGCAGTATAAGGAGTCACAATCTCCTGACCTTAAAAAACAAATAATGATGACCTACACGAATTTAGTACACTATGTTATTCACAATTCTAAATTCATCAATCTCAATATCATTGAAGACCGCGATTACTTTCAATTCGGAATTGAAGGTTTAAGCGAAGCAATTGACAGATTTGATCCGGCATACGGAACAAAATTTGAAACTTACGCAATTCAAAGAATTCGCGGAAAAATAATTGACGAATTAAGGAAAATTCAAATTAAGCCACGCAGCTTAAATCCCGAAAGCGAAATTATCTACACAAACATTTCACTAAACAGCTCTTACGATGAAGAAGACGGATACATGCTTTACGAAGTAATTCCGAATGATGATGAACTTCCCGATGAAACAATAAACAAAAACGAAGCGAAAGATCTGCTAGTTGATGCGATCAAAGAATTAGATGAAAGGGATAGATTGGTTTTAACTTTATACTATTACGAAAATTTGAATTACAAAGAAATAGCTCAGGTTTTGAATATTACGGTTTCCAGAGTTTCTCAAATTCATTCAAAGATCATAAACGAATTAAAAGTGAAGCTTGTTAAAAAGTATGATTGAGACTTCTGAAGAAATATTAAAGAAAAAAGAAAAGTTCAAGTTTAAGCTTTCGCAAGTTTATAATTTGCCTTCAATTCCTTTGGTAATGCTTGAAGTTAGCAAACTTTTGGATAACCCGATGACAAGCGCTGCTCAACTTGGCAAAGTTATAAGCAAAGATCAGGGATTGGTTACAAAAATTTTGACTGTTGCAAACTCGCCGCTTTACGGACTTCCCCGAAGAGTTTCAACAATGGATTTTGCAATTATAATTTTAGGATTTGAACACATTAAAAATATTGTGATTGCGCTTTCGATGATCGAAGCTTTTAAAAATAAAAGCGATAAAAAATTAGATCAAAGAAAATATTGGCTGCACTCAATAATTACAGCAAGCGCCGCAAAAAGAATTGCAGATGATCTCGGTTACACTTTTACCGGCGAAGCTTTTACTGCAGGACTTTTACACGATCTCGGAATTCCGGTTATTCACAAATATTTTCATAACGATTTTTTGAAGATTTGTGAACTTACGGAAAATGAAAATAAAACTTACGGCGAAGCTCAAGAAGAAATTCTTGGAATGAATCATGCCGAAATCGGACACTATCTTGCTTTGAGATGGAATTTGCCCTCAACTTTGGCAGATACTATTTTAAATCATCATCAGCCGGCAAAAGCTGAACAAAATAAGCAGTTAGCCGCAATTGTGCATCTTGCAGATTATATGACGCACAAATTACAAGCAGGAAATTTTTATTGGGATGATAATTATTCATTCGACAAAGAAATTTTAAGCATTCTGAATTTAGGCGATGAAGCCTATCTTGAAAAATTTATAGAAAGTTACAGAGAACTTTTTATAAGTCAAATTAATTCAACAGTTATTTAACAAACTTAAATTGTGAAGTAAAAGTATGGATACCGCTTTAATAGAAAGACAAGCAAAAAGAGAAAAGACAGAATTAATTTTGTCAAATGTATATAATTTGCCCGCAATTCCCGCAATTATGATGGAAATAGCAAGACTGCTTGAAAAACCAAATGCAACTGCAAACGAATTGGCAAGAATTATCGGACGCGATCAGGGAATTGCATCAAAAGTTTTATCAATTGCAAATTCACCGCTTTACGGTTTGCCAAGAAAAGTTTCAACAATAGATTTCGCCATTTTGATCATCGGATTTGAAGATATCAGAAATATCGTTACCGCACTTTCAATGGTTGAATCTTTCAAAAATAAAACCGATAAAAATCTTAACCAAAAACAATTCTGGCTTCATTCAATTTTAACCGGACTTGCAGCCAAAAAATTTGCTGAAGAATTAGGTTACAAAAACGGAAGCGAAGCATTTGTTGCCGGACTTATTCATGAACTTGGAATTCCCGTAATTCATAAATATTTTCATACAAATTTTATAGTAATTACAGAAAAAGTTAAAACCGCAAAAATCAGTTTTATGGAATCCGAATACGAAGTTCTCGGATTAACACATCAGGAAATCGGAAGATATTTGGCAATAAAATGGAATTTACCGCTTTCACTTTGCGATGCAATTTTGAATCATCATACTCCAAACCTTTCAAAAGAAAGCAGAACTTTAACAGCGCTTATTCATCTTGCTGATTACGCAACAAATAAATTGGAAATTGCAAATTTCTACTGGGATGAAGATTATTCGCTTGATAATTCTATTTTGGAAATTTTAGGATTTGAAAGCATTGATAAAGTTGAAGAATTCATTACAAACCATAAAGCAAATCTTGTTAACGAAGCCAATTCATTCAGGTTGTAATTTTGAAACTCTTGAAAGATAATACATATAATTTTGAACCGTTTCATGTTTCATTACAAAAGGTTTCAAAATATTCTGATGATACAAGCATCAATAATTATTTTGTTGATTCGCCAAGTACAAAATTATCAAATATGCTTGAAAAACAGGCGTATTTTATTCAGAATTTAATTTCTTTCGAGAAACAAATTAATTCATCTGCAGATTTAAAATCAATTTCCGCAATTTTAAAACTTGCATTGCGCAGAGTTCTTGCAATAAAAGAAGCGAATATTTTCTTTTTTGATGAATTAAAATCAAGTTTAATTCCTTTTGATAATGATTTTGAAAATAGACTTGCCGCGCCCGTAAATTCATTTTTGAAAGAAGGAATTTTGGAAATTGTTTTTGAAAAACAAAAACCATCATTTTTGCCTGAATTCAATAATTTTACGCAAAGCGGTTCAAAATTGAATTACCTTTTTATTCCCGTAATTGAAGGCGCAGAAAGAAAAGGTTTACTTTGCATTTTAACTCCCGTTTCAAAAGAAGATTTTACTGAACTTGACAGCCAGTCAATTCAACTTATTCTGGGAACCGGTTTAGCAAAAGTTGATAAATTAAGATTAAAAGAAAAATTAAATTCGACTTTAGGCGAACTTCAAACTTATCAGGCAAAACTTTCAAACGATTTTAGGCTTTCTGCAATTGGCGAATTAACCGATGGAATTGTTGAAGATATTAAAACTCCGCTTCAAGTGATTTTAAGTTACGCCGATATGCTTGAAAAAGAAGAAGGTGATCAGGATGTTGCAAAAGCAGTAAAAGAACAAGTCAAAAAAATAAATTACTTGGTTCACCGACTTGTAAAATTTTCCAGCGTAAACGAAGAGAAAATTAAAATTTATCCTTGCGATATAAATCAAACAATTTTAGAATATTACAATCTTGTAAAATCCTCGCTTGAGACTGCAAACATTGAATGCGTTTTGGATTTTGAACGCGATCTTCCATCAATTTTAAGTCATCCGAGTTTCATTTATCAGCTTTTAGGAAATATAATAAGCATAATAAAATCTGAAAGTAATGAAG
>CBDUBH010000099.1:0-12180 GCA_965365345.1 uncultured Melioribacteraceae bacterium | reverse complement strand
GCAATCGCATCTTAATGAGTGAAAAACATCGCCGGTCAAACATTCAGAGTGAACTCTAACTAAAGTAGGTTTATCAGGTGAAATTTCTCCTTTAACTAAAGCAACATTTTCTTTTCCATCCAGAACACTTTTGAAAAGATGAAGATGAAAACTCCCGATTGTGGTAGGAAGATTTACATCAACTTCTTTAACAATTAATTTTTCTTTGTGAGTTCTGTATTTTATAAGATCTGCAACGGTAAGAATTTTTAATTTATACTTTTCAGCAATTAATTTCAGATCCGGAATTCTAGCCATTGTTCCATCTTCATTAAGGATTTCGCAAAGAACTCCAACCGGATTTAATCCTGCCATTTTGCAAAGATCAACAACAGCTTCGGTATGACCTGCTCTTCTTAAAACTCCTTCTTTAAAGGCACGAAGCGGAAAAATATGACCGGGTCTTCCAAAATCTGATGGTTTCGAATTTGGATCAGCCAGTTTTTTGATCGTAACGGCTCTGTCACTCGCTGAAATTCCTGTTGTTGTACCTTCAACCGCATCAACTGAAACTGTGAATTGTGTACCATGCAAAGCAGTATTTGAGCCTGACATAAGTTCAAGATTAAGTTGATCCAATCTTTCACCGCTCATCGGCGTACAGACCAATCCTCTTCCGTTTGTTGCCATAAAATTGATAATTTCGGGAGTAACAAATTCGGCAGCACAAACCAGATCGCCTTCGTTTTCCCTGTCTTCATCATCAGCAACAATTAAAACTCTGCCGTTTTTTATTTCTTCAATGGCTTCTTCAACCGTACAGAACATTTTTCATCCTTAATTAAAATTATTTTACAACGCTTGCTACGGCACTTTTTTCAACTTTCAATTTTACGTTATCTGTAACTTGCAGAATAATGGTTTTATCTTCAACACCAACAACGGTACCATGTACACCGCCGCTAGTAATTATTTTATCGCCTTTTTGCACGTTGGAAAGCATTTGTTCTCTTTCTTTCATTCTTCTTTGCTGTGGTCTTAAAATCATAAAATAAAATATTGCGAAAATTGCGGCCATCATTATTAAAGAGCCGGTAAATCCGCCACCGCCATCTCCACCTTGCGGAGCCATTGCAAAAATAAAGTCCACTTTTAACCTCCGTTAATTAAAAATTTATGCTAACTGATAATTTATTGATCATTTCATTTTTCCATGATGAAAAATTTCCATCAAGAATTTTTTCTCTTGCCAATTTAACTAATTCTAAATAAAAATGCAGATTATGAATGCTTGCAAGTTCTAAAGCTAAAATTTCTTTTGCAATAAAAAGATGCCTCAAATATGCGCGCGTATGATTTTGACATGTAAAACATCCGCAATTTTCATCAACGGGTCTGAAATCATCTTTGTATCTTGCATTGCGCATTGAAAGAATTCCGTTGAAAGTAAAAAGATAACTGTTGCGCGCGTTTCTTGTAGGCATTACGCAATCAAACATATCAATGCCGCGTGCAATTCCTTCCAGAATATTTTCGGGTCTGCCAACACCCATTAAATATCTCGGTTTATCTTCCGGCATAAAATCAGTTGTAAAATCAACCATTTCATACATAGTTTCTGCCGGTTCACCTACAGCTAACCCGCCGATCGCGTATCCGTCAAAATCAATTGCAACAAGATCTTTAGCAGATTGTTCACGTAAATCTTTATAAACACTTCCCTGAATTATTCCGAATAAAAATTGTTTGTGTCCGTAAAGCGGAACTGATTTCTCAAAGGCTTCTTTATTTAACGCAGCCCAATTCGATGTTAATTGCTGCGATTTTTTTGCGTATTCGTAATCACAAGGATAAGGAGTGCATTCATCCAAAGGCATCATAATATCAGAGCCGATACTTCTTTCAATCTGAATTACTTTTTCAGGAGTGAAAAAATGTTTTGAACCATCCAGATGTGAACGGAATTCAACACCGTTGGATTTTAATTTTCGTAATTCAGAAAGACTGTAAACCTGATATCCTCCCGAATCAGTTAAAATTGGTTTTTCCCAATTCATAAATTTGTGCAGACCTCCGGCTTTTTCCAAAATTCCTGTACCGGGTCTTAAATACAAATGATATGTATTTGACAAAATTATTTGGGCTTTTATATCATTGGCAAGAAAATCTTTATTGATTGCTTTAACAGTTCCTTGAGTTCCGACGGGCATAAAGATCGGGGTTTCTACTTTTCCGTGATCGGTTTCGAAAAATCCTGCGCGCGCTTTTGAATCTTTATCTTTATTTTGAAGCGTGAATTTCAAATTATTTCTTGTTATTCTAAAAAATTTCAGATACAAATTTACATTAAAATTTCATTAACTGCTATGAAAAATAAAAGAATGGTAAATGGAATCAGAAAAATAAATGATGATCAATTTTGATAATGAATTCTAATAATTTCTTGATCTTATTTTAATTTCTTAATCTTAAAAATTATTCTTCATCTTCATTAATGAAAAGTTTTACGAGTTCAACTCTTTTAGATGTTGAACGCAAAACCTGGATCTTAAATCTTTCGATATTTATAACTTCGCCTTTTGGCGGAATTCTTCCCGTGTTGTATGTAATAAATCCGGCAATTGTTGAATAATCGCCTTCGGGAATCTTTAGATTGTAATTTTCATTCAGGTAATCAATTTCAACTCTTCCGCCGATAACAAAAATTTCATCAGTAACTTTCCGGCAAATTTCATCATCAGTATCAAATTCATCACGGATTTCGCCAAGCAATTCTTCTAAAATATCTTCCATTGTTATAATCCCGGCAGTTCCGCCAAATTCATCAATAACAACCGCAAAAGAAATTCTTTTTTCAAGAAATTCTTTAAGCATTTCGATACTTCGTTTTGTATCAGGGACAAAAATAACTTCGCGCGTAATTTCTTTTAAATTTTGCGGCTTTTTAAAAAGATCGTAAGCAATTACAATCCCTTTTATGTTATCAATATTTTCTTCATAAACCGGAACTTTTGAATATCCGGATTCTATAAAAGCATTGTAAACTTCATCCATTGAACTGTCAATTTCAATTCCAACAATATCTGTCCGCGGACGCATTGCTTCATAAACCCGCTGATCGCTCAATTCAAAAATCTTGTTGAAGACATTGTTTTCTTTATTTTCAGTATTGGAAGCAAAATGACTTTCCTTAAAAAGCATTTGGATTTCTTCCCTGCTGAAAAGCATATTTATGCTTTCTTCTTTTATGTTTTCAGAACGTGTTAAAAAATTTGAAAGTGAAGATAAAATTTTAACAAGCGGAAAAAGTGCGTAATAAATCATTCTTATAGGAATTGCTGAAAGTGTAACTACTTTATCAGCAGTTTCTCGAGCCAAATATTTAGGAATAAGTTCACCTAAAAAAAGTAAAATTACAGTTGAAATAAGAAGAATTGAAAATTCAGTTAGACCGAAATATTCGGTTAAAAAAATTGTTATTATTGAACCGAAGGCAATATTTACTACATTATTTCCGATTAAAATGGTAGAGAAAAAATCCTGTGTGTTTTTAATGAAATAAGTTGCATTCATTGCGGCAAGATTTTTTTGGCGCGCTTTTATTTCGATCTTAAGTTTGTTGGATACCACAAATGCAATTTCAGATGCGGAAAAAAAAGCGCTTAGTAAAAGCAATATACAAATAATAATTATTTCAATCATTTAGTAAACACGCTCCACAAAAATTGAATCTGCCGAAAATTCAATATTTTCATTTCCAAAATTAAGATTGAATTGAACTATTACCGGTTTTTCATAATCAATATTTTGCGCAGGTTTTTCTCCGCCGTTGTTAAAAAATTTCAATAAAACATTTTCGTTTTGAATTTCAACTTCAAATTCCGGTACGATTTTGTAAATGGATTTTTCGTTTTGAAAAATTGATAATGAATTTAAATTTACTGAATCGGAAGTTTCAATTTTCAAACTTCCGGAAATAAAAAATTTACTTTCTGCGCCCGGCATCAAATTTAGCCAGCTGTTTATTTCTTCAACTTTAATTTTATTCATTTTTTTTTCAATTTCATTTTTTCCGGATGAATTTTGCTCAGTATTTTTTGAGCATCCGCAGGAAATTAAAAATAAAGTAAAAATTATCGAAATAAAAAATTGAAGTATTTTTTTCATTTTGATTCTGGCAGTTTAAAATTTTTGATTTAGAAATAAACAATAAAAACAGTTGTTAATGCGTACAGCAAAATATTTACGATCATCGGAATATCGGTTATCATAATTTCAGTCGCATTTTCTCCTTGCGATTTTTTATGCACCAGATACATAAATCTGAATATACCGAATATAACAAAAATTGTTGTAAAAACGAGATTTTCGCCGTTAAGTTCGCGCACAGTTCTTTCTGCAACCGAATAAAGCGCATAACAGATTATAACTCCCGCAGCGGAAATTGTTGCCATTTGATCTGTAAATTCTATCGAATAATCTGATAAAACTTTTCGTGTGCTTCCGTTTGAAGTTATCAGGGTAAGCTCGCTTCGTCTTTTCATAATTGCAAGAAAAAGCGAAATGAAAAGCGTAGTTAAAATAAGCCAGCTTGAAATATAAACTGAAATTACAAGCGCGCCTGAAATTACGCGTATCATAAATCCCGCAGCAATCGAAATTATATCAACAATTACTATATGTTTTAAAACTATTGTGTATGCAATATTTAAAATTATATAGAGCAGAAGTGCAAGTTGGAAATGAAAATTCAAATTAAATGTGATCAAAATTGTAATAGCGGAAAATATTATTGCAGTAATAACCGCGGCAGTTATTGTGATACTGCCGCTTGCAAGTGGTCTTAATTTTTTTTTCGGATGAAGTTTATCGGCTTCAATATCGAAAAGATCATTTAAAATGTAAATTATACTCGAAGCAAAACAGAAAGCGAAAAAAGCTAAAATTACTTCTACAAGATATTCGGTTTGGAATAAATGTTTTGAGAATACAACCGGAACAAGAACAAAAAGATTCTTAACCCATTGATTTATCCGTATAAGCCGAAGTATATTTTTAATCATTTAGAAAACAGCCGTCTCTTCGTAAATTCCGAAATGTGTTTTTAATTCCTGAATCATTTCTCCCAAAGTTACATAATTTTCGGCAGATTTAATAAGTACCGGCATCAAATTTTTTCCGTCTTTTGCGGCTTCGCCCAATTCTTTTAAACATTCTTCAACTTTTTCCTGATTCCTGCTTTGACGCAATTCCGCTAATCTTTGTTTTTGTTTCTTTTCGACATCAGGCGAAATTTGCAGAATTGGAATATCAACTTTTTCATCTTCTTCAACAAATTCGTTTACGCCGACAATAAACTTTTCTTTTCTTTCGAGTTCAAGTTGATATCTGTAAGCTGCTTCTGCAATTTCTTTTTGGAAATATCCTTTTTCAATCGCAGATATTACTCCGCCCAAAGCATCAATTTGAGAAAATATTTTTTCAGATTGTTCTTCCATTTTATTTGTTAAAGATTCAACATAATAACTTCCGCCAAGCGGATCCACAGTGTTAATTATGCCGGTTTCGTAAGCAATTAATTGCTGAGTGCGCAAAGCTATTTTCACTGCTTTTTCGCTTGGTAAAGCAAGAGTTTCATCCATTGAATTTGTATGCAAACTTTGAGTTCCGCCTAAAACTGCAGCCAATGCCTGAAACGCTGTACGGACGATATTATTTTCCGGCTGCTGCGCCGTTAAAGTTACGCCAGCGGTTTGTGTATGAAATCTTAACCACCAAGAACGCGGATTTTTTGCGCCATATTTTTCCTTCATTCTTTTTGCGTAAATTCTTCTTGCAGCTCTGTATTTTGCTATCTCTTCAAAAAAATCCAAATGTGAATTAAAGAAAAACGAAATTCTCGGAGCAAATTCATCAACATCCATTCCGCGCTCAATGCACGCTTCAATGTAAGCAAATCCATCAGCCAACGTAAAAGCCAATTCTTGTGCTGCGGTTGATCCGGCCTCGCGAATATGATATCCGCTAACCGAAACCGGATTCCATTGCGGAACTTCATTCGTGCAATATTCTATCATATCGGTAATTATTCGCATTGAGGGATTCGGTGGAAAAATATATTCTTTTTGAGCAATGTATTCTTTTAAAATATCGTTTTGCAAAGTTCCGCGAAGTTCTTTGAAATCAACTCCTTGTTTTTTTGCAACAGCAAGATAAAAAGCAAAGATCATTGCCGCTGGTGAATTTATTGTCATCGAAGTTGAAACTTTATCCAAAGGAATTTTATCAAATAAAATTTCCATATCTTCTAAAGATGAAATTGCAACGCCGCAAATTCCAACTTCTCCTTGACTGATCGGTGCATCGGAATCCCAACCCATTAAAGTCGGCAGATCGAAAGCAACCGAAAGTCCGGTTTGTCCGTTTTTCAACAAATAATGGAATCGTTCGTTTGTATCTTCAGGAGAACCAAATCCGGCAAATTGCCGCATTGTCCAAATTTTACCTCGATATCCATTTGGATGAATCCCGCGCGTATAAGGGAATTCCCCCGGAAAATTTATTTCTTCAAGATAATTTGTTTGCGAAACATCATCAGGAGTGTAAAGCACATTAACTTTTTCGCCGCTTACGGAAGTAAATTTCATTCCTGTTGATTTTGCATTTCCGGCTTTTTCAAAATATTTGGCTTTTTGCCCGTTAAAATCGTTTCCCATTTTCCCTCGCCTTTCTCTAATTAATTAAAATTAATTTTGGGGTTATAACTTTTTAATAAGATAAAAAAATAATTCAAATTTTAGAAATTTAATTTATTTTTAAGAAAATGATTTTCATTTTGAAAAACTTGATTTTTGAAAGATAGTAATTTACAGATCAATTTATTTTGGAAAGTTGGGAATTTCTTTAAAATAAAAAAGCCGGATCATTAAAAAAAAGACCGGCTTAAAATTTCAATAATTTTAAAATCCATTTCAAAATATTACTTCAATTGAAGAAATAATTTTCGAAATTATTTATCCACAAAATTAAAATCAAATATAATAAAATCCTTCTGATTCGGGCTGGTAAATTATTTTTTCAATTTTAATTTTTTTTGATTCTGAATTTATTTTGACTTCCGATTCGTTGCCCTGTTTTCTGCCGATTGCCGCAATCCCTATCTCACTTAAAATTGATAGTTTACTTTGATTTATATCTTCATCAAACGGAAATACCAAAGTGAAAATATTTTCTTCTCCGGTTTGCAGATCTTTTACAAGAATTTTTGAATGCATAGTTACAATGTCATTTGAAATATTTTTCGGTTCGAGAACAGTGGAATTTTTCAAAAGATATTCGAGCGCGGGAACAAATTTAACACTTTCTCTATTGAATTTACTTGAATTTGAAATCAGCCATTTAAATCTTTTTACATCAAAATCTGAAATATATACTTCGTTGTTCATCAACTCTCTCTTTTAAATTAAAATTGAAAATTTGGATTTGTTTATTTTTTAATCTATCGAATATTTTAAATAATTAAAAGACAAATCGGAAAGTACATTACGATTTTTTGAAATAAAAAATCCGGCTTTGTAATTTGAAAAACAAATCCGGATTATAATAGAATTTTAATTATTAAGAAGTTCTTCCAAATCTTCTGTCAAATTCATCTAAGGGAATTTTTATAATTATTGGTCTGCCGTGCGGACAAACATACGGAGTTGAAGTTGCAAATAGCTGATCAACCAAAATCCGCATTTCTTTATCGCTTAATTTATCGCCGGCTTTTATTGCGGCTTTACATGAAAAAGATTTTGCTAAATTATCACGTTCTTCCAACTGTTTTTCGCGCCGGTTAGTTTTATATTCATGCAAAATTTCAAGCAAAATCTGCTCTTCCGTTCCGATTTTTACATCTTGCGGAACGCCGTCAATCACAACTGTATTTTTACTGAAAAATTTTATTTCAAATCCCAATTTTAAAAGATACGGCTGAAGTTCTTTTAACAATCCGTAATCTCCGGGATCAACACTCAAAGTTTGCGAAAATAAAAGCTGCTGCGAAAAAGGCATATCGGCGTTAAAAGATTTTAATGCTTTTTCGTAAAGAATTCTTTCATGTGCAACATGTTGATCAATTATCATAAGTCCGCTTTTTATCTGCGAAAGTATATATTTATTATGAAGCTGAACAATAAATAGCGAATCAATTTTGTTTTCAGAAATTTGATTTCCTGCAGCTTTATCGTGATAAACTTCCCTGTTTTCAGTATCTTGAAAAGGATGCGGAATTTCACTTCCCGGGGCGTTATTTTTAATTTCGCTGTTTATAGAACTGAATAAAAGATCAATATCGTTCGGTGTATAATTAATATTTCTACGGCTTTCCGGCTGATAATTATTCGATCTAGAAAAATCAGGTCTATCTGAAAAATTATCTTTTCCTGATATTTGAGTTCTATTAAAACTTATTTTCTCGCCGCTTTCATTCGTAGAATTAAAAGTCACATTCGGAACAAGATCATAACTTCCCAGACTTTTCTTAATCACAGCATTTACGAAATTATAAATATTACGTTCATCTTCAAATTTCACTTCAAGTTTTTGCGGATGAACATTTATATCAATGTGTTTCGGATCAATATCCAGAAAAAGTGCGAAAAAAGGATAATCTCCTTTTTCGATCATATTTTCGTATGCGTTAAATATTGAGTGGTTAATTTGGCGACTGTTAACGTATCTTTTATTGATGAAAAGATATTGCTCGCCTTTACTTTTCCGTAAATAATTCGGTTTCGCAATATAGCCGTTAAGACTTAAATATTCGGTATTCTCTTTAACTTCAACAAGCGCTTCAAAAACATTTTCAGCGATCACTGATTTTAATCTTTCTTTTATATCGCCAGCCTCAAAATTAAAGATCAGATCATCATCATTGTAAAATTTGAAATTTACTTCCGGATGACTTAATGAAATAATTTTAAAACTTTCAATAATATGTTTTAATTCGGTTGCATCTGATTTCAAAAAATTTCTGCGGGCCGGAGTATTGAAAAAAAGATTTTTTACAGAAATTGAAGTTCCTTTCGAAAAAGAACCTTTTTCTTTTATAATTTCGCCATCTTCAAATTTGATGCAGGTACCGAGTTCATCATTTTTCATTTCGGTTTTAATTTCAAGCTGACTTACAGCTGCAATTGAGCTTAAAGCTTCACCACGGAAGCCGAAAGTTCTGATCCTTTCAAGATCATCAATATCCGATATTTTGCTTGTAGCGTGTCGCTGCACGCTTAAAACCGCATCTTCCTCTGACATTCCTTCGCCATCATCAACAATTTGAATTAATGATTTTCCGGCGCGTTTAACTATCACATCAACATTTTTTGCTTTTGCATCAATTGAATTTTCCAGTAACTCTTTTACAACTGATTCCGGACGCTGCACAACTTCGCCTGCGGCTATTTTATTTGCGATATTTTCCGGTAATATTTTTATTTTGCTCATAATTTAGTTTTCAGTTTTCAATAAAATAAAACTACAAAAATAATGTTTAAGATTTTATGATTTATTAATGTTAAAAGAAAATTATTATTTGTCATCGTGATTTCGGTTTAATCAGGATTTGTTTGCAATGATAATCAAAAAAATAAAAAGATTTCACTCCGCCTGCAACGAATCGAAATTACAGTATTTATTTAGCATTCAACTTTCAGCGGTTGGAAATTATTTTCTTTTAATCTTTGAATCTTTCCAATCTTTTAATCTTCTTTCATAAACTTCAACTTCAAATTCCTGGTAACTTTCGGAAGAAGTTTTTTCCCACATAATTTCATCAATTTCACTAAAGAAAACATCACCTTCGGCAGAAAGATTCATTCTGGAAATTCTTATTTTATCGGCATCTTTCATTGCTTCTTTGTAAATTTCGCCGCCGCCGATTATAAAAACTTTTTCCGGTTTCAATTCATTTTCACAAAATTCGTATGCATTTTCCAAGCTTTTGAATATTTTTATTTCATCAAAATCATATTTCAAATTTTCGTTTCGCGAAATTACAATGTTGGTTCTACCTTTAAGCGGCTTTTTAATCGATTCAAAAGTTTTTCTGCCCATAATTATCGGGCTTCCCATTGTAGTATTTTTAAAATGCTGCAATTCTTCTTTCGAATGCCATGGAATTGTCCCATTATTTCCGATAACATTATTTTTTGCGACCGCTACAATAATAATTTTTTCCAAAATTTTTCCGCTGATTTTTGAAGTGAATTATGGCTGATACGAATTCTTAAAATTATAAGATTAATGAGAAGTATGCAAATTTGATCGGATGAATATTTAAATTATTTTTTAAAAGATTAATTCAACTTTTGAATCATAATTTTATTCTTTTTACAGAATTGTGCTTATTTTTTGGAATAATGCAGACAATCAATATTTTCTGATTGCCTTGAAACTTCTTCTTCGGAAGCATCAAGTTCAATAATAAATTTTGCGCCTTCGCCGGGTTTGCTTTCTGCCCAAACTTTTCCGTCATGAAGTGCTACAATATCTTTTACTATCGAAAGTCCTAATCCGGTTGATGATTCGCCTGCGGTTGGATGTGCCGAAAGTCTTTTGAATTTCATAAAAAGATATTTAAAATCTTCCTGTAATAACCCCGGGCCTTCATCTTTTACGGCAAATCTTATTTTATTATCAATATTTTCGAGAGTTATAAAAATTGTAGCACCGAACGGCGAATATTTTATAGCGTTGCTTAATAGATTTTCGATTGCTTCACGCATCCATTTTTTATCAACAAAAGTTACGGCATAATCATTTTTGACAATGATAATGTTTTGTTTTTTCAGTGATGCGCGTGACCGGTTATCTGAAACAACTTTTTCAACTACGGTATTTAAACAAATAACCTCTTTGTTAACTTGTAGTTTTGTACTTTCAACTGCTACCGAATCCAAAAGTTCTGATATCAAATTCAACATCCGCATTGCAGATTCCAAAATCACATTGCTCATTTCCTTAATAGAAGGATTTTGTTCGGCTTCTTCCTTTATCAATTTTGAAAATCCGATTATTGATTGTAGCGGATTCTTAAGATCGTGTGCTGCAATACTTAAAAGATCACTTTTCGTTTCATTGGCTTTTTTAAGATCAGAATTCATTCTTTCGAGTTCGTTCTTAGCCAAATTTGTTTCTGTAAGCAGTTTCTCTGTAATTTCCTTTTCTTCTACAAGATCTTTTGTTCGTTTTGAAACAAGTTCTGTCAATTCTGTTTCGCGTTTTTTAAGCGCAATGAATTTTCTTTTTTGCACGAGTAAAATCGCATAGACCAATGCAAAAAGCGCAATCAAAGAATAAAGTAAGTACATCCAAAAAGATCTGTACCACGGCGGCAAAATCTTAAATCCGAATTCAGAAATTTCACTCGGATACATTCCACCCTGTTTTGCGCGGACTTGTAATTTATATTCGCCAAAAGGAAGTTTACCGAAAAGCACAGAACTGTTTTTTGAAGGATCGGTCCAGTTATCGTTTAATCCAATAATTCTCATTTGATATTGAATTCTATCAGGAAAAGTCAACGAAACATAATTTGCTTCAAGGTTAGAAACTCCGGTTTCGGTATGTTTCAATTCACCAAAATTTTCAATCGTTTTGCCGTTTAATTTAATTCCTGTAAAAATAGGTTTTGGTGTAATTCCGATTTTTTGAATATCCTGGATCAAATAACTTGTTCCGTTTGGAGTTCCCGCCCAAATTCTATTATCTTTGTCAACTGCAAGCGCTCTTGCTGATATTGCCGAGTGCAGAAGGCCATTAAATTTGTTAAAATGAAGTGAACCTCTATCAGAAAAATAAATTAAACCGCTTTCGCTACCTGCCCAAATATTATCAAGATTATCAATCGCCAATGCTTTGATCACAATTCCTTTATCAAATTCATCATCACTGATTTTGCTTAATTTTCCGTTAAAAAATTTGTAAAGTCCTGTTGTTGTTCCAAACCAAATATTTCCTTTTTTATCTTTTTGGATATCAAAAACAAGCGTAGGCAATTTTGATTTAAATTCAGATTTAGGAAATAAAAATTCAAACCTGTCTTTTTCAGATGAATACAAATAAACATTTTCGTTATTTCCGCTTCCTGCGGCAATTATTTTTCCATCGCTTAAAATCTTAAAAATATCAAGCCCGATGCTGTTTTCGTTCAACTCGGAA
>CBDUBH010000098.1:0-12207 GCA_965365345.1 uncultured Melioribacteraceae bacterium | reverse complement strand
AAGATATTCCTGCAGATAAAGATAAACTTGAACAAGCGCCATTAAAATTAAAAGTCCGATCACAAAAAGCAAAACTTCTTCCAATTTCGGCAATTTGATTCTTAGCGCTTTGGAAACATTTGTATAAACTGCACGGGCAAAAATAAGCGCAGGCAAAAGTATAAAAAGAATTTGCCCGGTCATAGTTAAAATTCTAATCGCATTCATATCGGCATTTTGAACATCCAGACCGATTACGGCAATTGTTAGAATATTTCCGCCGATATGATAAAGGAAAAGAACCGTAAGCAAACTGATAAATGCAGCAGCAACCGGAGCATATTTCGGTTTTAATTCACGTTCAAGTTCGGTTTCGTAAATTTGATTGGAAATTTCCTTTTGCGGATTTTCCTGCGGTGAATTTTGATCTTCCAAATTTTTATTTTCCATATTAGTTGAAAATAAAAAAAATGAAAGATATTTGCTAAGAATATCTGTTTAAATTGAAATTATTTTTGAATTGATTATAAATTTTCATTCTTCATTCCGGCTTGTCCGGAATCTTTTTTAAATTGTAGGGATCTAGCATGTTATATCTCTACGTTAAATTTGGTAGAGACAAGATATATCTTGTCCTTACTATTATAGATATAACTTGTTAATATTTATTTGAAGATAAATTAAAAATTAATTAGAAAAGATTCCGGACAAGCCGGAATGACAAAATTCAATGGCAGCAAACTTACGTGAAATTTTAAAATCGAAGTGGCGAAAGTTACAACCCAATTTTAAAACAAAAAAGGATCAAATTTCTTTGATCCTTTTTTAATTATTTTTTTAAAATATTTTATTCTTTAGATTTTAATTTTCCTGCTAATCCTTCGTAAGCAGTAAGTTCAGCATCAATCGAACCGATTATTACTTTTGTTTTTACTCTTACCGGAATTTTCAAAGCATCATTTGAAAGCCAGACTAAAATATTTCCTTCACTTTTAAATAATCCGCCTTCCCGAACAAGCGGCTCGACAATTATACAATCAAATGTTCCGGCTTCAACTTTAATTTTTTCAGTTCCGTGAAAAACAACATCAAGCGGATAAACTTTATCTTTATAAAAATTGTGAAGCTGAATTTTATCGCCGGGCTTCATATTTGAATAATCGAAAGTGCGAGCAAGATAAAAAGCAGAAATTATATCATTTACGTATAAAGGAATTTCGTATTCGCCTTCGCTTGTTTTTGCGCGTCCTTTTTTATGATCAAAAAATGCCGCAAAATCACGCGAATATTTTCCTTCGCGAATGTGCTGTTCAAATCTCCAAGGAAAAAGTCCTTCCATATCCATATAAGTTTCGTAACGGTCGCGGACTTTATAAAACCAATCAAAACTGGGAACTGAATTTACATTAAAAGTTACGTGATAGACATCCCTTCCCGAAATTTTTTTCTTTTGGGGAATTTCCATTGTTGCAATTCCGGCTTTTACAAATCCGTATTTAACATCAAAAGTCAGTTTTTCACCAATTTGAAAAGCATTATTTTTCAATTTTCTGAATCCGTTTGCAAAATCTTTTTCACCTCCGTTTGCGCTCAAATTTTGAACTGAAAAAAGGATAAAAAAGAAAAACAAACTTAACCGCTTAAAATTTGTTTTGATTTTATTCATATAAACTGCTTTCTCCAAAAACTTAATAAATCAAGTTTTTTATTTTTTCATAAACTTCGTTAACATCAATCGTATTCATACAATTCAATTTTTCGCATTGTTCGCGTGTGCAATTTTTACAATCCAAATCCGGCATAAAAATAAAACTTTTTTCGGTGTAAGGTCCCCATCTTTCAGGCGAACAAGCAACAATTTTCGGATAAAACCCAATTACAAATTTTCCTAAAGCTGCCGCAATATGAATCGGTCCGGTGGAGTTTGCAGCGAAAACTTCAGCGTAATTTATCAGTGCAATCAAACCGTTCAGATCAAATTCCCCTGCCGCATTTATTACTGTTTTACTAACAACCAAATTTTGGCAAAGTTCCTTTTCGGATTCTGATCCGGTTATTAAAACTATAATTTTCAAATTTTGTACCAATAATTCAACTAATTCACGAAACTTTGAAATTGGCAGATCAATCGCACTTCCGCCGCTTCCGGGATGAATTATCACGATCGGAATTTCACGGTTTATGTTGTTTTTATTTAGCCACTGTTCAATTTTTTGTACACTTTTTTCATCAGGAATTAAATTGAATTCAACATTTTTTTTATTGACATCGTTTTCTATTCCGAATGGTTTCAAAAGATTTATGTTATATTCAAGTTCGTGTTTTTCAGCAAATTTTCTATGCTCGTAAATTTTATGATTGAACAAAAACGAATACCAGCGATATCCGGTTGAAATCCTGTTCTTAATTCCTGCAATAAAAATTGCAAGGGCAAGTTTGAATTTCGGATGAACCAAAATTACACTATCAAATTTATAATTCTTAATTTTTTTTGAAAGCTGTAATGCAGAAATTTCATTTTGATTTTCATCAAGTAAAATAAAATCATCAATAAATTTATTTTCTTTTACAAGCGGTTCAGTATATTTTCTGATCAGAAAAGTGATTTTGCAATTCGGATATTTTTTTTTGATTTCTGCAGCAACGGGCAAAGTTAAAACAAGATCGCCGATTCTATCTGTTCTTATGATTAATATGTTTTTCGGTTCAATCATTTTTTTGAGATAAAAGGATTATTTTTGATATAAAAACGCCAAGGCAGATCAACTGATTTTTTAATTCCGATCCTTGTTGTTGTAACAATTTCCCTTTGGGGAATTTTCGTATTATCTAAAATAAAAATATTATTTTCGAGCAAATTTGTGCCGTTATCCTTTCGTGTAATATCGTAAGCAATGCAAAGTTTTCCGGGACCGCTTGTTAAATTATGAAATTCTTTTTTTGAAATTTCCGTTTTGCCATATCTGTTTTCAGCCATTATTTCTGAATTGTAAACCGGTTCAACCGCGCGAAGCAGAACCGCAGCGCCTTCATCCTTTTTTCCGGCAACAACATTGCAGCAAAAATACATTCCGTAAGTAAAATAAACATAAAGAAATCCGCCTTCTTCAAACATAATTTGATTGCGCGGGGTTTTCCCGATAAAAGTGTGCGCGGCTTCGTCAAAACTTCCGTGATACGCTTCAACTTCTACGATTTTTCCGGCTAAAATTTTTCCGTCATTTATTTTGACGAATAACTTTCCTAGAAGTTCTTTTGCAACCGTTAAAAGTTCGCGTGTGTAAAAATCTTTTTCCAGTTTCGGATTTTTTAAAAATTCCAATTTGATTTTATAACTTTCTGAAATTATTAATTAATTCATTAAAATAACTGAAATATTTTTAAATGAAAAATAAGGGGAAAGATGAAAAGATTCAAAGATGAAAAGATTCAAAGATTACGATTTTGTTTTGTCATTCCGGCTTGTTTGAAATTCTTCTTATTTTATTTCAAAATTATTGCGCATAAAATATGATTAAACCCTTATTTTAACTTGGAGAGACGAGAAATATCTCGTCTTTAATTTATAAAGTTCAAATAAATATTTTTGGAGATTTTTTAGAAAAGATTCCGGACAAGCCGGAATGACGTGAAAATTATCAAATTAATCTAATTTAACAATCTCTGGATTTAAACTGAAAACTGATAACTAATAACTGACCGCTGATTGCTGAAAGCTAAAAAAATTCACCAATCCAATCCGCTTAACTGTTCTTTAATTTCTGTAATTTTTGGTTGCAAATAATCTTTTTGCGCAGGAAATTTTTCCAATAATTTCTCGTAAACTTCCAATGCTTCTTTGAATTTTCCTTGCGATATGTAAATTTTGGCAAGAGTTTCGGTTACAATTCCGGCATCTTTGGGAGTTTGAATAAAATCATCTTTTATTTTCGAGATTGATTCTTCTTTTTCTTCGAGATTTATTTTTGCAGTACTAATTTCTTTTGCGAGTTCATCAAGTTTATTATCTATTGAATCCGGAATTTCATCTTCTTGATTTTCAAGTTCTTCAATAAACTCAGGAAGTTCGTTTTCCAAATTTTCTTCCGGAAAAGATTCAACTTTATCTTCAAAATTTTCTTCGGATTGATATTTCTTCTTTTGAATTTCGAGCTGAGATATATAAAAATTCAAAGTTTCTTTTGAGCCTAATAGCTTAGCAGCTTTTTGAAATTCATTTTCAGAATTTTTAAATTCTTTTAATTTTAGATATACTTTGCCGAGTAAAATATGGGCTGTCGGATATTCAGGATAAATTTTTAATCCGTTTTTTAAAATCCCGACAGCCTTTTCAAAATTTTCTTTTTCCATTTCATTTTCAGCTGCAACGGTAAATGCCGGTGAAAATTTATTTTCTTCAAAAATAGAAATCAGTTTTTCTTTTATCTTTTCCAAATCAAAAATTTATTTTTTTGAAAAAACATTTTTAATTGACAAAAATGAAACTGTTGCAAATCCAAGGAAAAACATTAAATGAAACGGAAGTGCGGCAATTTCCAAAAAGTAAATTGATGCGGCAACTCCGATCAAACAATATGCTGCCAAGATCAATTCGACGTAAACAGAAAGTCCGATCTTTTTAGATAAATATTTATTATTCGAAATAATTTTTTCTTTTCCGCCATCGGCTTTGAATTTCGGTGTGCGAACAAATTCACTTTTTCTGCTTAGCAATCCTTCAATTACCGCGCGTGTATTGTTCACTGCAAATCCCATACTGCCGGCCATAAATAACGGGAAAAGCGCAATTTTCTTTCTCCAATCAGCGTGAACGTGTTTTTGCGAATTCAAGTAAAACATGAATGAACTTATGAATGCAAGAACAAAAATTGACATCATGTTGAAAATTGTATCATGCGGACCGCTGTTTTTTATGAAGATAAGCGGCACGTTTAAAATTCCGGCAAGCAAAATAAACGGGAACGCAAAGTTATTTGTAAGATGAAACGATGCGCCTAATTTTACTCTTAACGGAACATTTGATTTCCAAACTAAAGGTAAAAGTTTTTTTGCGGTTTCAACATGACCTTTTGTCCAACGGAATTGCTGAGCGCGTAAAGCATTAATTTCTTCCGGTAATTCAGCGGGAGTTGTAAAATCACGAAGATAAACAAATTTCCATCCTTTCATTTGTGCGCGGTAACTTAAATCCAAATCTTCCGCTAAAGTATCGCCTTGCCAATTTCCGGCATCCAAAATACATTCTTTTTTCCAGATTCCGCCGGTTCCGTTAAACGTAATGAAAAATCCGGCTTTGTTTCTTACGGCTTGTTCAATTACAAAATGTCCATCGAGCGCTAACGCCTGAACTTTTGTTAAAAGTGATGAATCCCAATTCATGTGTTCCCAGCGGGATTGCACCATTCCGACTTTCGGATCGGAAAAATATTTCAAAGTTTGTTTTATGAAATTCGGGGTCGGCATAAAATCAGCATCAAAAACGGCAACAAATTCACCTTTGGCAATTTTCAATCCTTCCAAAAGTGCGCCGGCTTTAAATCCTTCTCTTGAATCTCTTCTGATTTGCTGAATGTCAAATCCCAAAGCTTGTTTTTCTTTTACAATTTTAGCAACAATATCTTTGGTTTCATCGGTTGAATCATCAAGCACCTGAATTTCCAAAAGTTCTTTCGGGTAATCAAGTTCACAGATCCGGTTAATTAATCTTTCAACAACGTACAATTCATTATAAAGCGGAAGTTGAATTGTAACGTGTTTATCATCTTTATATTCTTTATTTTCAACGGGAGTATTTGTGCCGTATTTTTTGTGATAGAAGAGCATTATAAAACCGTGACTGCCGAAAAACAGCAGTATTGTAAGAGAAATAAAGTACGAAATCAGTACTATATCATCCATATTTTTCCCTGGGAAATTATCCTTTTTATTAAAAAAATTTGATCAAACTAAGTTAACAATTAACAATACAAAAGCAATCACCAATTTGAAACCGTACCGAGCAGAATATCTTCCGTAATTTTATCCACCGCAACTGAAATTGCGCTTCTACGGTTATCCAAAACATTTCCATCGGTTGAGTAATCTCCGTAATTTGAATATCTTTTATCTGAAATTGTTCTTTTTTGAACAAGATCTTTAAATACAGATCTTACGGTAATTGTAACTCTTCTTTGTGAAATCTTTTCGCCGCCGGAAACTACAACCGGAGCATCAATAACAGAAACAATTGTATTTTCCAAAACCGCATCGGCGTTCAATCTTTCTGCAACTTGCAGAGTGTTATCACTTATAAATTCCTGAATAAGCAGGTTTGTAAAATCTTCACGCAAATTCGGTTCGCCCGAGCCGCTTCTATCTTCAACAATCGGGATTGCAATTGTTTGTAAATGACTTGGAACCGATGCTCCCGTGAAAGAATAAAAACAGCCACCAAAATTAGCAATAAGAAAAACAATTAACAAAGGGTATTTTTTATATATATTTTTTTTACAAGCCATATTCATTTATTTTTCTGTATAAATTTCTTTCGCTTATTTTCAAAAGTTTTGCAGCTTTTCTTTTGTTTCCTTTTGAAAACTTCAAAGCGTTAATTATTGCGAGCTTTTCTACTTCATCCATCGGCAAAACTTCTTCAACATTAATTTGCTTGTTGGGCAAATCATATTCTTCTTTGTTTCTGTAAACTACTTGCTTTAATTCCATCAGATCTTTTTTAATTTCGATCAAAGCGCGGTAAATCATTTCGCGATCAACATCTTCGGGAGTTTTTCGTGAAATTACGGGAAGATTTCTGTTTACGATTTCCGAAACCGGCTGATTTGTTAGAAGCATTTTAAAACATTCTTCATCCAAAACTCCGGTACGATTTAAAACGATTGCTGTTTCGATTGTGTTTTTAAGTTCGCGGACATTTCCCGGCCAGCTGTAACTTACTAAAAGTTCCAGCGCAGGATTTGTAATTTCGGGGACCGGACGATTATTTGCTTCAGCATAATTATTCAAAAAATGATTTATAAGTTCCGGAATGTCTTCTTTTCTTTTTCGTAAAGGCGGAATGTTCAAAGTTACGGCTTTTAACCTGAAGTAAAGATCCTCGCGGAATCTTTTTGCATCAACTTCTTTTTGAAGATCTTTATTTGTAGCGGCAATAATTCTAACATCAACTTTTGTAACAGTTTCTCCGCCGATTCTCATAAATTCTTTCGTTTCCAAAACCCGTAAAAGTTTAACTTGAGTAGTAAGCGGCATTTCAGCAATTTCATCTAAAAATAAAGTGCCATCATCTGCAATTTCAAAATAACCTTTTCTGCCTTCAACCGCGCCGGTAAATGCGCCTTTTTTGTGCCCGAAAAGTTCCGATTCCAAAAGTCCTTCCGGAATTGCGCCGCAATTTACACTTACAAGTTGATTATTTGAACGGCGGCTTAATCCGTGAATTGCTCGGGCAAAAACTTCTTTACCTACTCCGCTTTCGCCGTAAACTAAAACAGTAATTTCAGAAGGTGCAATTTGCATAAGAATATCAATAAGATCGCGGATCTCTTTTGATTTTCCAACAATTCCAAACTTCTTTTGAAAATCTTCTATGGTCATTTGTGAAATTTAATTACTCGAAAAAATACAATAGAATAATTTAACAAAAATTTTGTAAAAAACGGGAATAGAAAAATCATTTTCAAATCTGAACTACCATTCCGTCAACTGCGGTGATAATTTGTCTGCTGTTTGTGCTTAAGGAACTTTGCAGCGCAAAAAGTTCATTTTCAATTTCATCTGAAATATGAGTGAAAATTAGTTTTTCTGCTTCATTTTTTTTTGATGCTTCAACAATTTCGAAAAGATCAACATGAGTAACTTCGCTTATCATTAGATCAATTTTAGAATTTTCAAAAAGATATAAATCATTTTTGGAAGCAGCATCGGCAGTGTAAAATATATTTTTGTCTTTTACTTTAAACAAAAAACTGCACGAAAATAAATTTTGATTTTCCGGAGCGTCAATTTTGTATTCATCAACATGCGAATTTTCTTTTGCCGTAAACGAAAAATTCTCTTCAAAATCTATTTTTAAACTTACTTCAAAATCAACGATCTCAATTTCGAAAGGATATCTTTTAAAAAATATCATATTCGTTTCGAGAAAATTTACAAGCTGCAATTTCAAATTATGATGAACAAAAATCTTAAGCGGCAGATTTCGTTTTTGCATTTTCATTTGAATAAGCAAAAGTGAAATTCCATTTAAATGATCAGGATGAAAATGCGAAATTAAAATCGAATTAATTTTTGTGATGTCTTCTTTCAAATTTAAAAGCGCCTTTGAAATTCCGTCGCCGCAATCAACAAGCAATTTGAAATTTTCGTGGTGAATTATAAAAGCAGAATGAAATCTTTTAAGCGAAACTTTTCCGCTTCCGGTTCCGATAAATTTTATTGCTGATTCGTGCATAATTAATTCAATGTTTAAAAGATGTAAAGATAAAAAGATTTTTAGTAATAAAATTTAAATAAAAAAGATTCCGGGTAATCTGAAGTGACAGATTAATTAGGCGATACAGATTGCCACGTCGCCTCGATTAAATCGAGACTCCTTGCAATGACAATTTGGTTCTAATCTTTCTTAACTTCTCAAATTATAAAATCTACATTCTTACAACTCTTCCTACAAGATTGTAATTATTTTTGATCTGGCTTAATTCAGTTTTTGCTTCTGCTTCGGTCTTGAATTTTCCGACATAAATTACATTCAAAGTTGAACCGCCGACTTCCTTTTGAATTACCTTTGCTGAATATCCGCCTTCTTCAAAAGCTTTTTTCAGATTTTCTGCATTTTTAATATCAATAAATGCTCCTGCCTGAATCGTAAAATTTCCAATTTGGGAATTTTCTGTCAGATCTTTTTTTTCGAATTGTGCAAATTCATTTTGTGGAGTTTTCAGTTCTGCAATTTGTAAATATTTTGATTCCGGATATTGATCTTTTAATTGTGCCAAATATCCTTCCGCGGCTCTGTATAAACCTTGCGCGTAATAAAATGAGTAAACTTTATAAAGCGCGGCATCGGCAAATTTGCTTTTAGGATAAGTTTCAAAAATCCCCTGATATTTTGCTGCGGCAAGTTTTCCGTCTTTTGTTAAAAGCGCATCCAAATAAAGTACGGATGGATCTTTTGGATTTTTGACCGTTAATCTTTCAAGATCATTTTTTGCTTTTTCGTAATTTCCCGCTGCAATTGCCTGAAGCTGCTGAGTTATATCAACTTCTTTTTGCGCAAAAATATTTGACGAAAAAATTACTAGCGTAATTATTATTAAATATTTCGAAATTTTATTCATTTTTATTTATGCCGTTAAAGGAAGTTTTTCATCTTTTGTAAATAAAAGTTTGGATGCATCGCTGAATAATGTTCCCGATGTTCCGCGTGTGATCTTTACTTTTACATAATCGCCGGGTTTTACATTTTCGCTAAACGGAAAAACTACAACTTTGTTTGAATCAGTTCTTCCGGATAAAAATTTATCTGATTTTTTACTGAATCCTTCAACCAGAACTACTTGTTCTTTGCTGATCGTTTCCTGATTAATTTCGTATGAAATCTTTTGCTGAAGATCTATAATTTCCTGTAATCTTTTCAATTTAATTTCTTCATCAACATCATCTTCCATTTTAAATGCTTTTGTTCCTTCGCGCGGTGAATATTTAAACATATACGCGCCGTCATATCTCACAGCACGCATAACTTCCAAAGTTGAAAGATGATCTTCGTAAGTTTCCGTTGGAAATCCCGCAATTATATCAGTAGAAAAACTTACATCAGGAATTATTTTTCTGGCTTTTTCGATCAAGTTAAAATAATGTTCAATCGTATAAGTTCTATTCATCAATTCCAAAATTCTGTTCGAGCCGCTTTGCACAGGAAGATGAATATATTTACAAATATTATTATGCTCTGCAATTATGTAAAGTAATTTATCTGAAAGATCCTGCGGATGCGATGTTGTAAATCTGATTCTAAGCGAAGGATCAACTTTTGCGCAGGCGGCTAAAAGATCAGCAAAATCATTTTCACCATCTAAATAAGAATTTACATTTTGTCCGAGTAAAGTAATTTCCTTAAATCCTCTTTCAGAAAGTTGTTTTACTTCATCAACAATAGAAATTAACGAACGGCTTCTTTCACGTCCGCGCGTAAAAGGCACAACGCAATAAGTACAAAATTTATCGCAGCCGCGCATTACGGAAATCCATGCCGAAAGTCCATCTTCGCGATAAGGAATTATATCGTCGTAAGTCTCTGTTCGCGAAAGTTTTACGCCTATTCCTTTTTCGCCTGCAAAAGCAACATCAATAAATTCAGGCAAACGGCGGTATTCATCGGGACCAACAACAAGATCAACAATTTTCTTTTCTTCTATCAGATCTTTACGTAAGCGTTCAGCCATGCAGCCTAAAATTCCAACGACAAGTTCAGGTTTTTTATCTTTTAATCTTTTTAAATTTCCAAGTCTTCCGTAAATTCGCTGTTCGGCATTTTCTCTTATTGAACATGTATTAAGCAAAACAACATTTGCTTTAAGCGCGTCATCGGTAAGTTCGTAGCCGTAATTTTTAAGAACGCCCATTACAATTTCCGTATCAGCCAAATTCATCTGACAGCCATAAGTTTCAATATATACGTTATTCTTTTCCATTTTCCTCTTTCAAATTTTCATTTTCCGAAATTAAGACATTAAATATAATTATTTCGAAAGTTCTTTACAATTACGAATGAATGCCCATATTTAAAACAAAAAAGCTGAAATTTCTTTCAGCTTTATTTATGCTAAATTTGAAATTGTTTCAAGTTCGCCTTCAAGCAAAACTTTTTCAAGATCGAGTAAGATCAAAAGTCTGTCTTCCAATTTTGCCACTGAAGTTATATAATTTGAATTAATTCCGGTTGCAAGTTTTGGCGGTTCTTCGGTAATGTTTTTCGGAATGCGCAAAACTTCACTAACACTATCAACAATAAATCCGATCGTTTTTCCTGCGAGATCAACAACGATTATTCTCGTATCTTTGTCATTTTCTTTTTCTTTCAATCCGAGTTTTTTGCGAAGATTAATTACCGGTAAAACTCTTCCGCGCAAATTTATAACTCCATCAACAAAATTTGGCGAGTTCGGAATTTTTGTAATACTTATCATTCTGTTAATTTCCTGAACTTTAAGAATTTCAACTCCGAATTCTTCAACGCCTAATTTGAAACTTACCAACTGAATTATTTCATTTAAATTTTCGCTCATAATTTCCTTTTCCGTTTTCATTTTACAAGATTTAAAAATGATTGTTCAATATTTTTCAGATTTTGCGGCACTTTCAAATTCCCGATATCGAATTTACAACTGCATTTTTCGCAAAGAATAATATTGTAATATTTCAAATCTTTTTCTGAAATTTTCATTTGAGATTTACAATCGGGACATTCAATTTTGATTTTTTTTGTATTTGAAAACATAATTTATATAAAATTTTAGTTAATAGTATTTTTAATTTGTTCTTAACTTAATTGAAGCACATGATCTTTTCTTCCACTGTGAATTGACCTGTGCGAATTTTGATCATTTGATTTTTCAACTTTAAATTTATTTATCATTTCCTGAAGATTTAGAGTAAGTCTGTTTAAGTCTTCAGCTGCTCTTGCTATTTGTTCGGTTCCTGCTGCTGATTGCTGAGTAACTGATGATACTCCTTCTATATTTTTACTTATCTGTTCAGCTGTTGCAGATTGTTCTTCAGAAGCTGCTGCTACTTGGGAAACAACATCATTTACTCTTTTTGATCCGTTTAATATTTCAGTTAATGCCTCTGATACCTCTTCGGTTAATTTCATTCCGTCTTCAACAGCTTTTTTTGCAGTTATCATTGAATTATCCGCATTCTTTGCTTCCATCTGAATTGATTTTATCGTATCGGCAATTTCTTTTGTTGCTTTTGTTGTGCGTTCGGCCAGTTTTCTTACTTCATCTGCAACAACGGCAAATCCTCTTCCTTGTTCACCTGCTCTTGCTGCTTCAATTGCTGCGTTTAATGCAAGTAAATTAGTTTGATCAGCAATATCATCAATTACTTGAGTAATTTCACCAATCTGATCTGATTTATTTGAAAGCGATGCGATTATTTTCGCTGTTTGCTCTGAAGATGAAACGATCTTTTGAATTCCTTGTTTTGTTTCTTCAACTTTCTTAA
>CBDUBH010000097.1:0-12504 GCA_965365345.1 uncultured Melioribacteraceae bacterium | reverse complement strand
CTTATCATTAAAAACCGATTTATGTTTAAATAAAAAAATTTTGAATATGAAGAATTGCAAAACGATCTTGAAAAACAAAGCTGCGAAGCATGCGGCGGCGGCGGAATTGTTGCGACAATGCGCGCATGTGAATTGACCGGGAAAAACAAAATTGAAATTTTACAAAGAAGTGATAGCGGCGATATTAACGGAAATACTCGCGAAGTAGTAGGATATTTATCAGCGGTAATTTATGGATAAAGCAGTAATAATCGGTGCCGGAAGAATTGCGTATTCACTTGTAAATGCTTTGATTAATTCCGGAATTGAAATTGTTCAAATAATAAGCCGTAATTTAGAATCAGCAAGATCATTGGCTGAAAAATTTGATCTTAATAATTTTACTTCAGATCTAAATAAAATTTCAACCGAAGCAAATTTGATTTTTATTTGTGTAAATGATTCAGAAATTAAAAATGCGGCAGGAAAAATTTCTTTAATTGAATATCCGTTCAATAATAAACTTTTCATTCATCTTTCCGGCGCCGAAAATATTGAAGTATTAAATTCGCTAAAAGATAAAGGCGGATTGACGGCATCAATGCATATTATGCAAAGTTTTCCATCAAAAGAAATTGTTGAAATAAAGAACTGCTATACCGCAATTGAAACTGAAAGTGAAATTGCCGGAAAAAAACTTTTTGCAATTGCAGAATTACTAAATTTAAGGTCATTCAAAATCAATTCCGAAAGCAAATCTTTGTATCATCTTGCCGGAGTTTTTGCGGTTAATTTTCTAAATGGAAATTTATTTATTGCAAATCAGCTTTTACAAAATGCACAAGTAAATATTGATGTCTTTGAATTAATGAAACCGATAATCGAAACTTGTTTAAAGAATATCAGCCAAAAGGGAATCGAAAAATCTTTATCAGGGCCAATTGATAGAGGAGATATTTTAACAATTAAAAAACATCTGAAATCGCTTGATAATATTGATGATAAATCAATTAAGGAAAGTTATATTTTACAATCTTTAAATTTGGTTCACGTTGCCGGAAAAAAGTACAGCGAACTTTCAGAAAATCAAATTGAGATAAAAAACATTTTAAAAAATAAAAAGCCGTGAAAACTTCACGGCTTTTTTTATAATTACAAAATTAATGATCGATTAAAATTTTGTACTTCCTTTTCCTTGATTATAAATTCCGGAAACTTCAACCCAAGCAGGTTGTCCCGGAGTTCCGCCGCCGAAGCTGGTAATTTTAATTTTTGAATAATGACCATCAGCATCTTTCAAGAAAACATAATTTGTTTCTCTATCTGTAATTCTATCTGTCCAGGTATTATCCTGTACAGGAGAATCTGTTCCATCATTTAAATCAGTTGCTGAACCAACTTTGAAATAAGTTTTGCGGGTTAATCCTGTTGCATTATCAGCAGATGTAATTACAAATCCGGTGCTTGTATAATAAATATCAACATTTCCTCTGTCAGCTGAAGCACTACCGATTCCAATAGCAGAACCTGAAGAAAGATCAATTCCGCTTGGTTGGTTAGCAGTTGTACCAACTGTTTCATAGATTCTTAAATTGTTAAAAGTAAGATAAGTTGAGGTCAATTCAACATTGATAGGGGTTGTTTGATCTGCAATTACATTTGATGTGAAAGTAGTATCTCTGTACCCATCGCCTCTTGATAAGGTAATTGTAACCTGACCAACTTCAAGATCTGAAATAGTTGCAGGTGTCAATCTTCCTGTGTTTGTTCCGTTTATCCAAATTTCAGCACTATCAACAGGAGTTGTAGAAATTGATAAACTTCCGGTTTCATTTACAGGATCAGGACTTGTGGAATCTTCACCGCAAGAAGAGAGCACAATAGCAAATACAAAGAACAGCGGCATTAATAATAAATATTTTTTCATTTTTTCCTCTTAAATTAAATTTAGTAAAATCATTTTTTAGATAAGTTAAATTTCAATTTTGTTTTATCAACATTCATTGTAAAAGTACCATTCAAAGATTTGCCTTCATTAGCTAAGCTGGCATCGTAAGTCCCTGCATAACGGCTGTGAAGCATATCTTTCATTGTAACTTTTTTTGTTTCGGGATTGATTGTTCCTGTTACTTCCTGATTGATCTGTTCGCGGTAATTGATTGAAATCTTTCCTTTAAATTCGTTACCGTTTTGTTCGGTAATATTTAAAGTTGTTGCTCTTGAATCAAAAGTTCCGCTCCAGGTTCCTTTTAGATCAGCTGCTGAAGTTTTTGCATTTGTTGTATCGGCCATTTTTGAAGTATCTGCTGCGGCTGAATCAACAACTGTAGTATCAGTAACTCCCGGTGCGGGAACAATTGTAGTGGTGTCAACTTGATCCTGATCATCGGTTTGCTGACGGTTATCGCATCCGATAACAAAAACTGAGATCATTAAAATTGTGAAAAAGAAATTAATTAATTGTTTGATTTGCATATTCACTCCATAATAATTAAAACTTATATAATTTAAGTTAAAATATAAGTATTTCCAAAAAATAAATTTAATAGTTTTAATATAATACGAAATAATAGATAAGCAACAGATTATAATTTCTATAAAAATTCTATTTTTTTTGCTATATTTTACGATATTCAAAATAAACAGGAATAAATAATTCAATATGCAAAAAAACAGTAAAAATGATGTGATGGATAAAATTGTATCGCTTGCAAAACGAAGAGGATTTGTATTTCAATCAAGCGAGATTTACGGCGGGTTAAACGGATGCTGGGATTACGGTCCGTTAGGAGTTGAACTTTTGAAAAACGTAAAAGAAGAATGGTGGAAGTTTATGACATACCGCAAAAATATTGAAGGAATTGACGCTTCAATATTGATGCACCCGAAAGTTTGGGAAGCTTCCGGACACGTTGAAAATTTTACAGATCCGATGGTTGATTGCAAACAATGTAAAGCAAGATTCCGTTTAGATGTTTTAGGCGAAAATATTTCAGTAAAGAAAAAAGAAAAAGCGTTAAAAAATCTGAGTGAAATATTAACCGATGAAAATCAAAAATCAAGATTTAATTTGACTAATCTCGATCCAAAAGATGAAGATAAAATAAATGAAGTTTTTGATCAGTTAATTGAAGAAAAAGATATAAGCGCTGTTCTGCTTTCACAATTAAATTGTCCTCAATGCGGAAATTTGGGAACATTTACTCCCGCGCGCCAATTTAATTTGATGTTCAAAACTTTTGTCGGTCCGGTTGAAGATTCAGGCGCAGTAGTTTATTTGCGTCCCGAAACCGCGCAGGGAATTTTTGTGAATTTTTTAAATGTTCTAAATTCAAGCAGACAAAAACTACCTTTTGGAATTGCGCAAATCGGTAAAGCATTCAGAAATGAAATTAATACAAAAAATTTCCTTTTCCGCACACGCGAATTTGAACAAATGGAAATGCAGTTTTTCGTTAAGCCGGAAAATGACAAAGAATTTTATGATTACTGGAAAGCTGAAAGAATGCAGTGGTTCAAATCTTTGGGGATGACTGAATCAAAATTAAGATATCATGATCATCCGCAGGAAAAATTAGCACACTACGCAAAAGAAGCAACAGATATTGAATACGAATTTCCGTTTGGCTGGGGCGAAATTGAAGGAATTCACAATCGCACGGATTTTGATTTAGGCCGCCATCAGGAATATTCAAAAAAATCTCAATTATATTTTGATGAAGAATCAAAAGAAAAATTTCTTCCTTTTATAATTGAAACTTCCGCAGGAGCAAGCAGAAGTTTTATGGCATTTTTAATAGATGCTTATTACGAAGAAGAAGTAAATGGCGAGTTAAGAAGCGTAATGAGATTTCATCCGAAATTAGCTCCGATTAAAGCAGCGATTTTACCTTTGGTAAATAAGGACGGAATGCCCGAAGTTGCTGAAAAAATTGAACAGGAACTTCGTCCTTTTATGAAAGTTTTTTATGATGATAAAGCTGCGATCGGAAGAAGATACAGAAGACAAGATGAAATAGGAACGCCTTTCTGCATAACGGTTGATACTCAAACTATGGAAGATCAAACCGTAACGGTTCGCCATAGAGATACAATGCAGCAGGAAAGAATTTCAATACCGGAATTAAGAAATTATCTTTTAGAAAAATTGAAATAATTTTTATAAATTGAAATAATATCTAAAGACGCTTGAAATTTAGGCGTCTTTTTTGTTTTCAATAATCAAATTTTCAGCAAAATTTATTAAAAAATAAATTCTATTAATTTGTTAATTAATTCACAGCAAAATTCAAATTCAATTGTAGAATTTTAATTGACTTTATTATTCTCACGGAAGCATTAAAATAAATTATTATAGTAATTTGTAAGGAGTAAAAATTATGTTCAAAATTAAACCATTATTATTTTTTGTTTTTATGATATTGACAAGCGCGTTTTTGGTGACCGGCTGCGGTGATGATGATTCTACAGGACCAATTGATGATTCAATAAATCCACCTTCAGATGTTAAAGTTGTAATTGATGCTACTGAAATCGGTGGATCAATTGCGCAAATTACATGGACTTCATCAACATCTGAAGCAAACAGTAATTTCAGAGGATATGTTGTAATTACAGATACAACAACTGTTGATGGAACTACCCTTGGCAGAGTTGATTCAACTTTCTTGAATAAATCAGAATCAGATTTTAAAAACATCAGTAATCTTGAACGCGGCAAATATTATCAAACAAGAATTTACTCATTAGGAAATGACGGTAGAAACAGCAATACAGTTGAAAGTATTGTTTATGCGGGAGTTTATGCAAGATCAGGAGTAATTGATGAATACAGTCCTGCTTACAACACTGCTCAAAGCGGTTATGCTTGGGAAACTTTATTCTTTGGTGGTTCTAAACTTTCTTTTACATCAGCAAACTTTAATTTTATTGATCTGCATTTAAGAGTAATGTCAGGTAAATTAAGTTTCGTTTCGCCAAAATTAGTAGAACCGGCCGCTCGTCAAACTTTTTACGAAGAATTAGCTGGAACAGCAGAAGCAGCATTTGATAAAGCTGAAGATCTTCCTGAACCGACAAAAACACAGATCGAAATTAAAGTTGATAAAGTTTATTTGCTTAAAACCCAGGATAATTATTACATAAAAATTTGGGTAAAAGAAATTAATCAGGGTGATTTCAAAACCGTAAACTTTGATTACAAAGTTCAGCCGATAAGCGGATTCAGAGTTTTGAAAAACTAATTTGTTTGATCTGAAAATATTTCAGAAAAAAGTTTCAGAAACTTAAATTTCTTTTTGATGTTTAATATATTAAATTATAAAGCCCCGGTTAAAATTAAGCGGGGCTGAATTTTAATATTTCACGGAGAAAACTTTGAAGAAATCAATTCTGCTTATCATCTTTTTTATCTTATCTTTTCAAGCAGTTGCCAATTCTCAAACAAAAGATTTTGATTCAACTGTTGCAGAAGGAATTGATCTTATTTATAATATCAAATTTGAATCAGCCGATAGTTTATTCAAAGAATTAATTGCCGATTATCCAAATCATCCGGCAGGAAGATTTTTCCTTGCAATGATTGATTGGTGGAAAATTCTGCTTGATCTGGAAAACGAAAGTAACGATGATATTTTCTTTGCAAAACTTGAAGATGTTATTTATCAATGTGATCAGATATTGAAAAAAGATTCTGAAAATGTTGACGCGCTGTTTTTCAAAGGCGGAGCAATCGGTTTCAGAGGAAGATTACGTGCACTGCGCGAAAGCTGGCTTAAAGCTGCTGATGACGGCAGGGAAGCTCTTCCGATTGTAAACCGCGCATATAATCTTGATCCTTCAAATAAGGATGTTCAGCTTGGTTTCGGAATTTATAATTATTATGCTGAAGTTGTCCCTGATCGCTTTCCTTTCGTAAAACCGGTAATGATATTTTTTCCCAAAGGCGATAAGCAAAAAGGAATTGAACAATTAGCAGATGCCGCAGCCAACGGAAAATATACAAAGACAGAATCGAAATATTTTTTGATGCAGCTGTTTTATCAATTTGAACAAAACTTTTTTAAAGCCGAAGAATATTCGCAAATGCTGATTGATGAATATCCTGATAATCCGCAATTTCAAAGATATTTCGGAAGGATAAATGTAAAACAGGGCGATTATTTTGCCGCAAAAAATGCTTTCCAAAAAGTGTTTGATAGAAGCAAAGAAAATTTTTACGGTTATAACCAAAATGCAAAACGCGAAGCAGCATATTACATCGGCTATTATTACAGAATTCACAATGAAGTTGATTCTGCTATAACTTTTTTTACTGAGTGTGAAAATATTTCAAGACAGATCGACAAAAAAGAAACTTCCGGATTTTTAATTAATTCGCTTTTGTATTTGGGAATGTTGAACGATCGAAAAGGTAACAGGGAAAAAGCCGTTGCTTATTACAAAGAACTTTTGAATTTACGCGAGTACGGCGGATCCCACTCACTTGCAAAACAATATTTGAAAAATCCTTACGGAACCTGATCATCAAATTTCATTGGAAAAATTTTAAAAAAAATTAAAACGAAAAAGCAGCTTTTAAAAGCTGCTTTTTTTATTGTAATTTATTTTTAATCGAAGTCTTTAGAAAATTTTATAAATCTAAAATTCGTAGGACTTAAAAATCATTTTCAAAAATTAAATTAAACTTTTACAATACTGTTGAAATTCCGATTCTGTGTAATGAGCCGATCAAACCCATTGATGAGAAAGAATAATCAAAATTATATTTGTTTATTAAAGCTCCGATTCCAATATTAAATCCTGCCAATCCTGCTGTTGTTCCTATCACAAGATCTTTTCTTTTATCGTTATCGTAGCCCAATCTTAATTTCAAAACATTGCTTAATTTAATTTCGCCGCCGAAAGTAAAATTATTAAATCTGTTCATAAATTTATCGGCATCGTCATTCAATCTGTTAAAACTGAAATAAAATTTAACCGGAACCCTTTGCAATCCTTTTGAAAATCCAACACGAACATCCAAAGGAAGTTCTTCTTTATAATTTTCATAAGCATCAATTTGAGTTCCTAAATTCAATGCTGAAAATCCGAAACTTAAATCCTGCTGCGCCAAAACGTACTGCAAACCGATATCAAAACCAATTGCGGTTGAAGAAACATCATTAATTCCGGAGTAAATAATTTTCGAAGAAACTCCGTAGAAGAAATTTTCTTCTAATTTATTTCCGTAAGAAAGTGTAAAAGCAAAATCATTCGCGCTGAAATTTCCAATATCCCTGCCGGCTTCATCACGTCCTTTAAATGTACCGTAAGTTATATATTGAACGCCCGCAGCAAAATTTCCTAATCCGTCAAAATTTTTTGCTATTGCCAAACTTGCCGAATTAATATCCAAAAGATGATTCAAGTATGAAAATGAAACGGGAGTACCTTCTAAAGAATTTATTCCCGAAGGATTGTAAAACATAACATTCGGATCATCAAAATTTGCAACGAAACTTCCTGCCATTGCGGCTGCCCGCGGTGAATTATCGAGTCTTAAAAAATCGTAGGTCTGTGAAAAACCAAAATTTGAAATTATTACTAAAGCGAAAAATAACGCGGCGGATCTTTTTAAAAAATTCATTAATTTCCTCAGCTTATTTGCACTTTTAAATATATTGATTTATAATAGTAACTCCAATAAATTCATTCAACCAAATTGAAACATTTTCAACCGGTTATTTGTTAAATAATCAGACCGGAATAATTTAACCGGACAAAAATTTAAAACAAATCTAAAGAAATATGAATACACTTAAAACTACTTTTTTGATGACATTGATGATGGTGCTCTTTATTCTTATAGGCGGAGCGCTTGGCGGACAAAACGGAATGATGATCGCGTTTGTATTTTCGCTTGTTATGAATTTCGGATCATACTGGTTTTCCGATAAAATTGTTTTGGCAATGTACAAAGCAAAACCCGTTACCGAAAGTGAAATGCCTAAACTTTACGCAGCAGTTGCAAGACTTTCGCAAAAAGCACATTTGCCAATGCCTAAAGTTTATGTGATTCAAAATCCTACGCCAAATGCGTTTGCAACCGGAAGAAATCCGCAAAACGCGGCAGTTGCGGTTACAACCGGAATTATGAGCATCTTAAATGAAGATGAATTATCAGGAGTTATTGCACACGAACTTGCGCATATAAAAAACCGTGATATTTTGATAAGCACAATTACGGCAACATTGGTCGGAACAATTACATTTATGGCAAGAATGGCAGGTTGGGCTTTAATGTTCGGCGGTGGAAGAAGTGATGATGAAGATTCAGGATCCGGAATCGGCGGATTAATTTTAATGATCTTATCTCCGATCATTGCGGTATTAATACAACTTGCAATTTCAAGATCACGCGAATTTGCCGCAGATGAAGGCGGAGCGGCAATTTCGGGAGAGCCGATGGCTTTGGCTTCTGCATTGAATAAATTAAATACAATAAATGACAGATTTCCTTTACAAGATGCCGAACCCGCATCAGCGCACTTATTCATTGTAAATCCTTTAAGCGGAAAAGCAATTACAAAATTATTTGCAACACATCCGCCGATCGAAGAAAGAGTTAAAAGATTACAGGAAGTTGCATCCGGAAGAAGATTAAGTATAATTTAAATTTAATCTTTTCAAAGTTAAAATTGTAATAGATCAATTAATTTGATAATTTTGGATTTACAAAAATTTGTTCTAAAAAAAATATAGAATTTCTTCGAGAGCGTTAGGTGCTTCCCCCTCCTAATCTCTTGACAGGGTATTTCAGTCGAGCCATGCTTGTATGAAATACCCTTTTTTATTTTTGTAATTTCTTTTTTATTTGAATATTTGCAAAGAAATTATTTCAAAATTCCGTTTAAAAAATTTCAACTTTGCTTGCGGCTTAACTTCCGGCGATATATATTTTAGAAAAATTTTATTTTGAATGAAAAAATATTTTCTTCTTACAATAATTCTGATCTTTTCCGCTAATGTGAAAGCTCAAAATTTATCCAATCTCGAAATATTTTACGGATTGGTTGATTCAGCCGTTATGGAAATTTTTGAAAATCCCGTTAATGAAAATACTTCCGTCTTCTTTTCATCATTCGAGAAATTTCCGGTTTTGTACGGAAAAGCAGCTTCATCGCAAAATTTTACAGGCAGAAAAACCGAAAGTAATTTTAACGAAGCCGGAAATATAATTTTATTCAATATTAATGATGCTGAAGTAAAATATTCCAAGCCGTTCAGAAAAGGATTTTTCGGAAAATTTTTTATTAAAAGAGATTTAACATTAACCGGAAATTTTATTCTAAAGCAAAACGGAATAATAGAAAAAAGCGGAAATTTCGAAAAGATTTACGGCGATGAAGTAAAACTTTCTGATGTTCCGGAACTGGAAAACAGGGCGCTTCCTTTCACACAATCAGAAATTCCAGCTGAACCTTTTCTTTCTAATTTATGGGAACCGGCTTTAGCTTTGGGAACCGCAGCAATTACGGTATTTCTGTTTTTTACCGTAAGAAGCAAATAATTTTCAATTTCAACTGAATTTTTTAAAAAATAAAACGATAATTCGATATTTGAAACTTTTAACGGGCGTAATTGTAAAATATCGTAAAATTACAAAAATTTCCTTTTTTCATTTGCCTTTGATAACGTATTAATTTTATGTAATTTTGAAACTACTGAAATTCCGTTTTAATAATTTTCAACCACGAAAAAAAATATTTATGAAAAAATACTTTTTCATTTTGCTGCTTCCGTTAATTTTCATTCAGTGTTCAAGTTCAGTTAACACTGCTAATATGAGTGTTTCGGAACATTACGATTATGCAAAACGACTATTTGACAAAAAAGATTATATTGATGCAATAAATGAATTTCAATCAATTCTGCTTCAATATCCCGGAAATCCCGTAACAGATGACGCGCAATTTTATCTTGCTCAAAGTCATTTCAAAAAAAGAGAATACATTCTTGCAGCATACGAATACAGCAGATTGATAAAAAATATGCCGGCAAGCGAACTTGTTGATGACGCTCAATTTATGCTTGCAGAAGCTTATTATGAACTTGCTCCAAGATATCAATTAGATCAGCGTTATACTAAAAAAGCAATTGAAGAATTTCAGGCGTTCATTGATTTTTTTCCTACTAACGAAAAAGTTAAAGATGCCGAAAATAAAATAAAAGAATTGAACGACAGATTGGCTGAAAAAGAATTTAAGACTGCCGAACTTTACAAAAAAATGCAATATTTGGATGCTGCCGTAATTTATTACAATCTTGTAAGCGATAATTTTCATGATTCCAAATTTGCGCCGGTAGCAATGTATAACAAGATCAAAATTCTTTTGGATAAAAAAGAAAATGAAGACGCTTTGCGCGCAATAAATGCTTTTATCCAAAGATTTCCGAATGATCCTAATATTTCCGAAGTGAAAAAATATCAACAAAATTTAACCGGAAACAGCTGAAAAAATGAATAGCAATAATAAAAAAGTTTCTGAATCAGTTACGGTTATGACCGAATTGGTTTTGCCGAACCATACAAATCAGCTGACAAATTTGCTCGGCGGACAGTTAATGCATTGGATAGATATTTGCGCTGCGCTTGCCGCTGCAAGAATTGCCGGAAGAATTTGCGTTACGGCTTCGGTTGATAGAATTGATTTTCATCATTCGATCAAATTAGGCGAAGTTGTAACTTTAATGGCAACCGTAAACCGCGCATTCAGAACTTCGATGGAAGTCGGCGTAAAAGTTTTTTCGGAATCTTTTAAAACCGGAGTAAAAACTCATACAAATTCGGCTTACTTAACTTTTGTTGCCGTTGATGAAAACGGTAGACCGGTTGAAGTTGTAAAAGTTATGCCCGAAACCGAAGATGAGATCCGCCGTTATAACGAAGCATTACAAAGAAGGGAATCGCGCCTTAAACAGCGTTAAATTTTTGCGGCTTAAATTTGATAAACGGAAAATTATTCAGGATTTTTTTACTTTTTGTTATTACCGGTTCAACCGGAGCGCAAATTCCCGTGAACGGATTTGGCGGTTACAGAAGTTTGAACATTGAAGCCGGATTTACGCAGATCTTTCCCGTTATTTTTAACGATGACGCTTACACCGATATTCTTCTTGCAAATCCCGAACTGAATCTTACCAAAACTTTCAAAGGAAATTTCAAAAATCTTTTTGTTGATTCGGTAATTTCAAAAACCGGTTTCTCATTTTCCAAAATTCATCTTTTTAATGTAAAAGAATTAAATTATTACGCTTTCACTTCACGAAAAGACCGAACCGCAGGACTTTTTGAAATTGATAAAAACGGAAGCGTAAAAATTAAAAAAACAATCAAATTAAATTCATTTCCTGAAAATCTTGCCGTGGCAGATGTTGAACAAGACGGCATAGATGAAATTTTGATCTCCGGAAGTTCATTTCAGGGATTATCAATCTTAAATTCCATTGAACTTATAGAAAAAAAAATTGATAAAAAAAGAGCTTATTCATCAGCGGTTTTTGCAGATCTGAGCAATGATGAAATTCAGGATGTTGCCGCAATTGATCTTCTTTCAAATTCAGTGAAATTTTTCTTTAATAATTTTACCGGTGAATTTGAATTTGTCCGCGAAATAAATTTTGATGAAAAAATTTCGCAAATTCAATCTTACGATTTCAATCTTGACGGTTACCCTGATCTTGCTTTAATAAAAGGCGGCAAAATTCATTTTCTGCTTGGCGATAGTGTTTCATCTTACGAAAATGAAATTACCCTTAACACAAAATTTGCCCCCGATAAATTTTTGATTGCCGATTTTAATTCAGATGGATTTAACGATCTTGCATATTTAAATAAAAACGCGAAAATAATTTCGGTGGTTTTTGCAAAAGATAAAAAAAATTTTTACGAAGAAATTATTGTTTCAAACTCGGATGTAGATGATATTTCGCTTTACATAAGTAAATTTATTAAAGGAATAATTGCGTTAAACAGAAACGGAAAAATTTCTCTTATCAGTCAAATCCGTTCACTTTCTGATGAAAGCGCAATAAAATTGGGCGCAAAACCGGTTTCGCTAACTTATTTTGATGCTTCCGGTGATAAAATAATTGATTTTGCTTACATTGATGAAGCATCGCAAAAATTGAATCTGATCAAAAGAAATTCATCGGGAATGCCGGCTGATTATTATCAAATTCCGCTTTCTGAAAATTATAATTCAATTTCAGTTGAATCAATTTCAAAAGATAAAAGCATTTTTCATTGTTACAGAACCGGAAGAAAATTAATTGATGTGATAATCGTAAACTTTACTGAAAAGAAATTTCAAACCGAGAGAATTTACGCAGGCGGAAATATTTTAGATCTGAAATTGCAATCCGGAAATTTGAATGAAAGACCCGATATTTACGTGTTGTTAAGCACTCGTGATGGATTAAAACTGAACGTACTTTCACACAGAAATTTCAGATACACAGCGGCATCTTCAAAAAGTTTTGATA
>CBDUBH010000096.1:0-12799 GCA_965365345.1 uncultured Melioribacteraceae bacterium | reverse complement strand
TTAATGATGGCAAACAAGGATTTGGAATCCTTTCAACTTATTCAAACAGATTTTTCAAAGATGAAAGATTAAAAGACGAAATAAATTCAAACGCTTTGATGTACGGAGTTGATGGCTGGACTTTTTTGGATCAGGAAAAAGTCTGGGTAATTACAGGTTGGCTTGCCGGCTCGTATATTAAAGGAACAGAACAAAGAATTACCGATATCCAGCAAAATTCAATTCACTATTTTCAACGCCCTGATGCGGAAAATATAAATGTTGATACAAACGCAACTTCACTAAGCGGATTTGCAGGAAGATTTTATATCAACAAGCAGAAAGGAAACTTCTTTGTCAATTCCGCATTCGGCTTTATTCAACCGGAATTTGATGTTAATGATATCGGATTTATGTGGCGCTCAAACGCAATAAATTCGCATGTTGGAGCAGGTTATAAATGGACTGAGCCCGGAAAAATTTTCCGTTATGCGCAATTGAGTGCAGCGTATTTCAGAAATTACGATTACGCTTACAATTTGAACGGCGAAGGAATTTTTAATTTCGGGTATTTTGAATTTTTAAATTATTACAGTGTGGATTGGAGTTTAAGATACAGTCCGGAAACATTGAATTTATTTAAAACACGCGGCGGACCAATGACTGTAAGTCCTGAAGATTACGGCGGAAGTTTCTGGATAAATTCTGATGGAAGAAAAACTTTTTCGGCAGGCGCAGGTTCTTATTTCGGAATGTCAAAAGAAGATAAATCTTTAGGTTTTGATCTGTCATTAAATTTCAAACCGGTAAGTAATGTTTCATTATCAATAAGTCCGGGATTCGGAAGATATATTTCATACGCGCAATGGGCAAATGCTGATCCTATTGAAGATGCATCGGCAACTCAAACTTTCGGTAAAAGATATATTTTCGCTACAATGGATCAAACTTCTTTTTCCGCAGGAGTAAGATTGAACTGGACCTTTTCGCCGAAATTAAGTTTGCAGCTTTACATGCAGCCGCTTATTACAGCAGGAAAATATTACGATTACAAAGAATTGGCAAAAGCAAAATCTTTTGAGTTTAACAACTTCGAAAATGATCAGATTTCCTATGATGAAGAAAATGAAGAGTATATTTTAAGTTACGATAAAAATGATCTATCAAAAATTCATACTTTCGGTAAACCGGATTTTAATTTCAAATCGTTACGCGGGAATGCGGTTTTAAGATGGGAATATCAGCCCGGTTCGGTATTTTATTTTGTGTGGACTCAAAGCAGATCGGATTACGAAAATATGGGAAAATTTGAATTTGAAAATTCCACAAGAAGATTGTTTGATACAATTTCAGATAATATTTTCATGATCAAATTTACATATTGGCTGCATTATTAATTCAAATAAAAATTTTAATTAAACACGCTGTTTCTTTAATATAAATTAAATAGGCAGCGTGTTTTTAAACAATTTACTTTTTAGAAATCTTCGCAATATGAAATATTCCCATATAAAAAGGATTTTCCTTAATTTCAAAATATCACACTCTTAAATTTTTACTTCATCAAAATCATTTTTTTTGATTGAATAAAATTTTCTGTTTTAATTTGATAAACATAAATTCCGCTCGGTAAATTCGATGCATCAAAATTTAATTTGTAATTTCCTGCAGACTGAATTTCATTTACCAAGGTTGAAATTTCTTTTCCTAAAATATCAAATACTTTTAATTCAACTTTACTTTTAGCTGAAAGCTGATAGCTGATTGCTGTAGCCGGATTAAAAGGGTTCGGATAATTCTGATTAAGCGCAAATTTTTCAGGAATTAGATTTTCATTTTCAACATTTGTGGGAACAGGCCATTGAATATCAGAAAATGTTGTGTTGTGTGTAAAATTAGTTATATAATTTCCTGCGGCATTGTTTAATTCCAAACGCCAAGCATGATCGGTTGGCGGCGTGTCGTAAATTTTATTGTTATTCAGATCAGCATAAAAATCAATGTTGTAATTATGTCCGTCTTCAATTTGCGGAACTGAAACTGCAAAATCAGGAACAAGAATTTCATCTAATTTTACTCTGCCTATTTCTTCATTTGAATTTCTATCAACAATTCTTAATTCAATAAGCTGTCCCAAGTGCGGGGTCATATCGATCATATTTATTGTTGCAAGATATTTCCAGTTGATATCTGTAAACTCGGTATTATGTGTAAAATTAATTTCTCTGTTTCCTTGAGCCGCATCAACTTTTATTTCCCATGCGTGATCAGCAGGAGGTGCGTCATATTTCCCGTTTCCGTTCAGATCAGCATAAAATTCAATGTTATACTCAATTCCGTTTTCAACTTCCGGAATTTCAATATTAAAATCGGGTTGTAAAATATTTTCAATTCTTGTTCTGAAAATTTCCCGGGATGAGTTATCATCTTCAACGCGCAATTCCATAAGTTGATTTGAATGCGGCGCCATTGAAGCAAAATTAATTTTCAGTAAATATTTCCATTTGATATCTGTAAAATTTGTGTTATGCGAAAAATTTATTTCATCATTTCCCTGAACATTATCAAGTGAAATTCTCCATGCGTGATCTGTGGGCGGAGTATCATAAATTCCGTTACTATTTATATCAGCATAAAAATCTATAAAGTAACTTTGCCCCGAGATCAAATTATCTAGTTGCTGAGCAAAATCCGTTGTAACGGAAGCAACAGTTTTTCTATCAACTTCTTTCATTGTTGATTTATCAATTACACGAAGTTCAAGTTTTTGTCCTTGGTGAGGTGTCATTCCACTGAAATTTATAGTTGCGCTCAATAAATTTGCGCTTGAGCTTACTCCGGGCAAAGTTACCGCAGATGAATTTCCCGGATTTGAAATTCCTATACTCCAAGCGCCAAATCTATCCTGAAGTTCATCCCCCTTTGAAATTCCGTCTCCATCAGAATCAATCATTGCTATTTCGGGTCCCCAAACAACATCTCCATTTGAATTTAAAAATCTTGCTTCAACTAATTGACCAAAACTGTTTCTTGCACCGCCATTAGGATCAACATGACAATTTGCGCAGCTGTTTATTGTTCCGTTAGGAATTTGATTTATACGGTGGGGCATTGAAAATAATACCGTTCCGCAAACAAAAAACATAGTTAAAAAGTATATTCTTATCTTTTTCATACTCTCTCCTTTAATTTATAAATTTAATAATCTGGTTATGTTAAATCCGATGTGCCATTCGCTTTCGTTAAATGAACTTCTTGTTCCGGCTAAAAATTGAGATGAATTAAGTTCGGTAGAATTTGATAATACGATTTTGAAAAAGTGACCGCCTGTTTCAAGTTCAATCCCGAAACTCGCAGGATTGTGCGCAATTCTGAATCCGGTAATGGTCGGATTCCATTCAAATAAAACGCTGAAAATTTCAGAAAGATAATATTGAAGATTTGTGCCGAGCGTGAACGAATATTTTTTATCATCAATAAAAATGTAACTATTGTAAAGATATGAAGGAACAATTCCGAAAGCGAAATTTCTTTCGATGGAAGAGTTTAATATTAATTGAACGAAATATTGAAATTCTTTTGCTTCATTTGCGTTAAGATCAAATGCTTCTGAATTGTATGCAGAACCAATTCTAAAAGCCAGAGCAAACGGCAGAAGATCATTATTGAAATTCCATAATTTTTGTTTCAGCCAAAGATCAACATTATCATTTAAATTGCTTCTGCCTAATGTTAAAAAAGTATTATCTGTAATTCCGTAGCCCAAAGCAATGCGAATATTAACGGGCCCGTCAAATCCGAAAAGATCTTTACTTCCGCTTTTTATATCAGGAACAAATCTATGCGAAATTTCAAATTCAAGATTTCCTTTTTGAATAGTTTCGGTTGTGGGCAAATTTATTGCGTGCGTTGAGTGAAAAGGCTGAACTATTTCTGAAATTTTAACTTCGCTTCTTTTCCATTTAATATTTGGATTTTGAGCGTAAAAAATTTCCGTGATAAAAATTGTGAATAAGAAAATAATGAATCCGTATTTCATTAAAATTCCTTTCATTTTTCCGATGTGTAAAAATCGAGCTCAAGTTTCATTACTTCATTTATCTTCATGAACATTAATTTCGGAATATCAATATTGTAATCGCTTAATTTTACTTCAAAATTTGTTTTGATGTTATAGCCGTTTGAAGTTTTATTCATTTTTACGGCAGTTTTAAGTTTATTTGTAACTCCATGAATTTTCATTTCGCCTTCAACATTTACTTTGAATTGATTTTCGGTAATTTGTTCGGCTGAAATTATTTTCCCCGAAAATTGTGCCAGTGGATATTTATCAGTATGAAGATAATTTTCGCGCATATGACGATTTCTAAGCCCGATTCCTGTATCTAAAGTCCGCAGATCAACTTCAAAATAAACATCGCTTTTTTCAGTAAAATTTTCACCTTCCCAAAAAATGTATCCGTCAATTTTATCGGTAAATCCTTCAAAATCTTCAATGGGAGCATCGCTTATAAATTTCACTGAATTTTTTTTGGATTTATCAACATTTAATTCCGTAGAGATTGAAACTCCCGGAAGAAAAAATAAAAGCGCCAAAAATAGTTTTAATATGTTAATCATTTGGCGCTCCTTTATCTATCCAGACTTTAATTGAATCAATCATGCTATCGGGAAGTTTTTGTCCGCCTAGCGGCATTTTGATATTTCCCTGCCAGGTTAAAACCGTAATAAGAAAACTGTTAGCAGAGTTACCGGATTCAACTAATTTTTGCGGTGGATTTAATTTACTTGTAACATTAACTAAACTTGAGTGTGAATTGCCTTCGGAAAGATTGAGTCCTGCTTGGGGATTTGCACCGGAATGGCAGCCTGAAATTGCACATGAAGGAGTAAAAATATTTTTTTGAATAGAACTGAGTGAACTTAAATTTTCACCCGGATTTACAGGAGGATCGAGTACATCGCTTTCGGAAGTTATTTGATCAGCACACGAAGTAAAAAAGAAGATCAAAAAGCCGAAAATTATTCCAGAAAATTTTTTATAATTCTTCATAATTATCAACCAATGTTATAACTCATATTTTAATTGTAATTAAACTTATAACATTGATTTAGTAAAGAGAAAAATATTTCTCTTTATATAATTAGTAGGGTATAAATTTTTCTACTTTTTTTTCGATAGTTCTATTATGAAAAAAACCGTATTCAAATTCATTATAAATTTTTGCTGATATGAAAATTATTTTTTCCGTAATTTCCCTGTTTTTATTCTCAAGCGTTTTTTATGCGCAAAATTATTCAATCAGAAATTGGTCGGTTGATGAAGGACTTGCACAATCCGAGGCAATTTCAGTTTCGCAAACTCCTGATGGATATATATGGATAGGAACTAAAGGTGGCGGAATAAGCAGATTTGATGGAAAAGTTTTTAAGAATTATTCTACAAGCGAAGGTTTACCGAGTATTGGAATTCTTCACACAACCGTTGATAGAAAAGGAACCCTTTGGGCTGCCACCGATGCCGGCTTGGCTTATTTGAAAGGGAATAATTTTGTTGCGGTAACAAAACAAAACTTTTTCAAATTGATCATAAAGATTTATGCTGATAGAGAAAACAACCTTTGGGTTTGTGATCTTAATCTGGGATTGTTCAAATATAACGGAAAAGATTTTACAAAAATTCCTCTTGGTGATAGTGCCAATGTAAAAACGGTTTTGGATATAAAACAAGATAATTCAAGTAATTACTGGATCGCAACTTATTCCGGTCTGTTCAAATACGATGGCAAAAAATTTACTAATTACAGTACAAAAGACGGGCTTACCGATAACTACATTTATTCTGTTCATATTGATAAAAAACAAAATGTTTGGTTGGGAGGATACGAAAGTATCTCAAAATTCAACGGTAATAAATTTGAAGTGTTCAAAGCGAAAGATGCTTTCGGCAGTAAACAAATTGACATTCGAAATATGAATGAAGATTCTTTCGGGAATATTTGGATAGCAACAGATAAGGGACTTTTCAAATATGATGGAAAGCAGTTTGCTAAAATTAAAATTTCTAATAATGCAAATATAGAAAGTACATATTACGTAATTGAAGACAGAGAAAAGAACATTTGGGTTGGAAGCGATTTTAAAGGCGCTTTTCTTTTAAGACCAAACAACTTTTTTAATTATAATGAAAAGGACGGAATTTCAGGAAGCGGCTGGGGATTTCAAGAAGATAGTGACGGATATTTATGGGCTGCAACCAATAACGGATTAACAAAATTTGAAAATGGTTCATACAAAATATTTACAGAAAAAAACGGACTTCCTTCAAACGTTATTTACAGTACTCATAAAGATCAAAAAGGAACAATGTGGTTTGGAACAACTGAAGGTCTTGCGGAATATAAAAACGGCAAATTTATTAAATACGATTTTTTTGGTAAAAAGCGTGACAAAGCAGTTATATCAATAAATTCAGATAACAAAGGAAATCTTTGGCTTGGCACATTTGAAGGAATTTACAAATACGATGGCAATAATTTTCAATATTATCCGGTAGATGACAGTGTAAGCGTTATTGTAACTTCAATTTATATAGATAAAGAAGGAAAACTTTGGCTTGGTACCGAATACAACGGAATAAAATATTTTGACGGAAATAAATTTGTAAGTTTTTATGCAGATGGAAAAACTGATCTTTCCAAAATATGGAATATAACCCAAGATAATAAAGGAAATTTTTGGTACGGACACGGTGAAGACGGAATCATTTTTTACAATCCGAAATCAAAAGAAGTAAAACATATCAACACGAAAAATAATCTTATTGATAATGGAATAATTTCTTTGGCGATTGATAAAAAAGGATTTTTGTGGGCTGGATCAAACAGAGGCGTAAGTAAACTTGATATAAATTATTTTTATGAAACCGGAAGAATAAAAATTAAAAATTACAGAAAGCATGACGGTTTTACAGCGATTGAATGTAATCAGAATGCAATTTATGTCGATTCTAAAAACAATGTTTGGTTCGGTACAATTAACGGAATTACATCTTACAACAGCGAAATTCAAAATGAAATTACTCCCGAATCTGTAAAGGGAAGTGAACATATATTTTCACCGCTTTTAAATATTTCAGAAGTAAAATTATTTAATGAAAATTCAAACATATCAGATTTTGCAGATAGCATAAACGAAACAAATTTATTACCTGTTAATTTAAAACTTCCGCATTACGAAAATGATCTTACAATCCATTTTACCGGAATAAATTTCAAAAATCCCGATGCAGTTTTATATAGTTACAAATTGCTAGGCTTTGATGAAAATTGGTCGGCTCCAACAAAAAGTCCGTTTGCAACTTTTACAAATCTTTCCCCGGGAAGTTACACATTTCTTGTAAAGGCAAAGGGTGATGAAAACATTTGGACCGCAGAACCGGTGACTTTCAGTTTTACGGTTGTGCCTCCGTTTTACAAAACCTGGTGGTTCTATGCAATATTGGTAATTTTATTCGGAGCATCGCTTATAGGATTTGTAAAATTCCGTTTGCATAATTTAACAAAGCAAAAACTTGAACTTGAAAAAATTGTTGATCTGAGAACACGCCAATTACAACACGAAAATGGAAAAGTTGAAGCGATAAATAAAGAATTGGAAACTATAAATTCCGAACTTTCAAAAACAAATATTGAACTTGAAAGCTCTAACGCTGAACTTGAAAAACTTTCCATAGTTGCACGCGAAACCGATAATGCGATTTATATTACAGATGCCGATGGAAATCTTGAATGGATCAACACCGGTGCCGAAAGAATGAATGGCTACACCTACGAAGAATTTATTAATGAAAAAGGTAAAAATGTTTTTGATTTCAGTTCGCATCCCGAAATTGAAAAAATTATTGAAGAATGTGTAATTCAAAAAAAATCAAAAAGATACGAAGCCGTAAATAATACAAAAGCAGGTAAAAGATATTACGGCGCTTCAACTATAACTCCGATCTTTGATGAAAACGGAAATGTTAAAAAATTTGTAATAATTGAAACCGACATAACTTATAGAAAATTGATTGAACAGGAATTACAAAAAGCACATGATCAATTAGAAAAAAGAGTTGAAGAAAGAACTTCTGAATTACAGGAAGCAAATAAAAAGTTAAAGCAGGAAATAAGTATAAGAGAATGGACTGAAAAAGAATTGACAGTTGCAAAAGAAAAAGCAGAAGCCGCAGATACTTTGAAATCCGCTTTCCTTGCGCAAATGTCACACGAGATCAGAACTCCGCTTAACGTAATTTTAAGCTATTCAAATCTTTTAAGTGATGAACTTGAAGGAAAACTTGATGACATGCTTAAAACAATTTTCGTTGGAATAAATAATGCCGGAACAAGATTGATTAGAACGATTGATCTTATTTTGAATATGTCATCAATTCAAACGGGAAATTTTGAAGTAAATACAAGAGAAATAAATTTAAATGATATTATCAATAAAATGATGATTGAATTTAAATCACTGATCAAAAATGATAACGTTAAATTAAGTTACGAAAACAGGTTAAACGGAACTTCAATTCTTGCCGATGAATATTCAGTTGTTCAAATATTTCAGAATTTGATTGATAACGCGATCAAATATACACCCGAAGGAAATGTAAAAATTTCAATTTACTCTGATGAACAGCAAAAAATTTGCGTTGATGTTATTGATGAAGGCATAGGAATTTCAGAAGAATATCTTTCAAAATTATTTCAGCCTTTCAGTCAAGAACAGATCGGCTACACGCGAAAATACGAAGGCAACGGCTTGGGACTCGCGCTTGTTAAAAAATATGTTGAACTTAACAATGCGGAAATTTCCGTTGAAAGCAAAAAAGGATTCGGCAGTAAATTTACCGTAAAATTTAAAGGCGATTAAAAAAGATTATTAAAAAGAAATTTTAAGAAAGATCGGAATCGCTTTTTTCTTTTTTCAATTCATTTTTTGAAATATTATCGGAATTGTTTAAATCTTGTTCGTCTTCTAAATTTTCATCACCAAAAGGATCTTTTGGATAATCATCCAATTCAGAAGATTTCTTTTTGCGAAGTGCTTTAACCAAAGCCCAAACTATTACTCCGATCACAACAATCCAGAAGATCCATCCGGCAAGTATAATTACCCAACTTACGTTTGCAAACATAATTCCTCCGTATAAATTGTTAAAACGAATTTACCGTAAATTGCCGCAAATGAAAAACCCGCTTCAGACATGAATCGTATATCGGATTTGATTTTAATTAAATATAAGAAAAAATAAATATAAAAATCCAAATTACTAATTGAAAAGCTTATTCATTTATGATCTTCCAATATTTTCTTCAATTTTAAAAGATCGCTTTCAATTCTTTTACCGTACATTTTTTCAATTGATGATTTAAACATTTTATAAATTCCCGTCAATTCAGCGCTTAATGAATAAGTGAAATCTGTTTTTTCCTTTTCGAAATCTGAGACTTCTCTAAATCCTTCCAATTTCATCGGTGCTGATAAAGTTTTGAATTTAACTTTTTTGTTCAATTGAAATTCGGAAACTTCAGCTTTTACAATTAATTTCCTTCCAATAAATTTTATTGTTTCAAAAGTTTTAGTTCCGAATTTTGTTTCTTCATCCGGCTCTTGAGTCATTTTAAGCACGCCGCTGCGCCATTTTGGATCATTTCGGTAATCAGAAACAAATGAAAAGACTTTTTCTTTCGGTAGATTGATGAAAACATTTTTTGTTAAGGTAATCATTTTCATTCTCCAAATCAATTTTAGAAAATATTCCTTGATCTGCATAAACTAAAGGGAAAGATTTATTAATTAATTTAAATCTTTTAAAAAAAATATTATATAAAATAATTTTACATCACTGCCTTTTATTTTCCGTTTTCCATTTTCCGTATTTATTTTATTATCTTTAATAAAATGAAATTCAAAATCTTCTTTTATGGAAACTAACAACGAAAAAATTTTAGAGCAATCGGTAAAGTTCTTAAAATCGGTTGGACCAAAACGCGCTGAATCGTTCGCAAAAATCGGGGTGGAAACCATCCGCGATTTGCTTTTCTATTTTCCTACAAGATATTTGGATAGAAGCACAACTTTGAACGCTGCAAAAGTTTTAAGTCACATAATGAACGGTTACGAGGGTGAAGTTACAATTATAGGAAAAGTTGTAAGCAAAGAAGTTGTAAATATTCACCGTAAAGAAATTTTGAAAGTTCAAATGCGTGATGTAAGCGGATTTTTTGAATGTGTTTGGTTTCAAGGCGCAAGTTATTTTAAAAATTATTTTGATGAAGGCGAACATTACGCAATTTCAACAAAACCGGTTTTAACAAAATTCGGAAACTTGCAATTCGTTCATCCTGATTTTGATAAGATCACAGAAGATGAATCTCAAAAATTTCTGAACACCGGAAAAATTATTCCTTTCTACAAAGTCGGGAAAGAATTAAAAAATACGAAATTGGGCGATTTGAGCTTGCGAAGAATTATAAGTTTTGCCGTTGAAACTTATTCACAATATTTAAAAGAAAGTTTGACAGAAGAAATTATTTACGAACATAATTTACTCGGAATTATTGAAGCGATTCAAAACATACATTTTCCCGAAAGCAAAGAAAAATTAGAGAAAGCACAGCAAAGATTCAAATTTGAAGAGCTGTTTTATATTGAACTTCTTGTTGCGCTGCGCAAATTTTATCTCAAAGAGAATACACCGGGATTTTCAATGCAGATAAAAAGTAAATTGGTTTCCGAATTTTTGAAAACTCTTCCTTTTGAATTAACACAAGCTCAGTTAAAAGTTTTACACGATATCAGAATGGATCTTGAAAGTAACAAACCGATGAACAGACTTTTGCAAGGCGATGTTGGAAGCGGAAAAACAATTGTCGCGCTGATTTCAATGTTGATAGCAAAAGATAACGGATTTCAATCAGCGTTAATGGCTCCGACAGAAATTCTTGCTGATCAGCATTACAAAAATATTTCGCGCATTTTAAAATATTTTGATGTAAAAGTAAGTTTGCTTATCGGAAGTCAAAAAAAATCAGAACGGAAAAAACATCTTGAAAATATTGAAACTAACGGAAGCGATATTATAATCGGTACGCACGCAATTTTTGAAGAGCAAGTGAATTTCAAAAATCTTGGTTTGGTTGTTATTGATGAGCAGCACAGATTCGGCGTTTTGCAAAGATCAAAATTAATTACAAAAGGACATTCGCCCGATGTAATTGTGATGACGGCAACTCCAATTCCGCGGACTTTATCAATGACGGTTTACGGCGATCTTGATGTTTCAATAATTGATGAAATGCCGAAAAACAGAAAATTAATTAAAACATATTTACGCGGCGAAAGTAAACTTCCGCAAATATATCAATATATAATTGATAAAATCCAGGAAGGATATCAGGCGTTTATTGTTTATCCGCTTGTAAAAGAATCTGAAAAAATTGAATTGAAAGCCGCCGAAACTCATTACGAAGATTTGAAGCAAACTTATTTTAAAGATGTAAGATTAGGATTAGTTCACGGACAAATGAGCTGGCAGGAAAAAGAAGATGTAATGCAGAAGTTTGCAGCAAAGGAATTTGATGTTTTAATTTCTACAACAGTGATCGAAGTCGGGATTGATATACCTGATGCAAATATAATTGTAATAAACGATGCGCACAGATTCGGACTTTCGCAGCTTCATCAATTGCGCGGAAGAGTTGGCAGAAGCGATAAACAAGCTTACTGCATTTTGGTTACAAAAGATGATTACGCATTTTCATCCAATACTTTTACTCTCGATTTTGATTTTATGTCGCCATCCCAAATTGAAAAGAATAAATCACTCGCAAGATTAAATGCGATGGTAAGATTCTTAAGCGGCTTTGATATTTCTGAAGTTGATCTGAAATTGCGCGGACCCGGAGACATTTTCGGAACGAAGCAAAGCGGATTTCCGGAATTGCGTTACGCAAATATTATTGAAGATCAGGAAATTTTAGTAAAAGCAAAATCTGCCGCATTCACAATTATTGAAAAAGATCCGAAATTAAATTTGCCTCACAATAAAATATTCAAACATAATTTGCTTACCAATTATAAAGAAAGCATTAACTACGCAAAAATTGCGTGAAATATTTTTAAAAATTAATTGTTGTTATTCCGGCATTTACAAAATTCTTTATTTGAATGTCATTTTCAATTAACCATAACATTAAAATTTTCAAAATGAGATTGTCATTCAGGCTTGCCTGTGCCAATGGATGTCCGGAATCATTTGTCATTGCGAGCGAAATGGAATGAAGCCTGGCAATCTGTATTTAAATACATAGATCGCCACGATCGATCTTATCGATCTTGCGATGACAATTTTGGTGAAGTAAGATTCAGGACAAGCCTTAACGAAATCTAAAAATCTATCATATCCATCACATCTTTCTAATCTTTATTTTGATTCAAATTCCTTACTCAAATTTTAAAAAATTAATCCGAAAATAAATTAAAAAATCTTTTAAAATTATATTTCATAGAAGCGAAAAATTTTTGCAAGAAATTATTTTTAAAATAAAAATAAATATATAGAACTTTATTTATAAAATTTCAGTTAAAAGTTAATGTAAAAAATAAGTTGTTCAACTTTTACATTTTATGATGACCTTTACGAAACCCCTGTAAAATAAGGGTGAAATGAGGGTGAGCAAAAATCAAAAAAGAAGAAAAATATTTTTTAAAAATATATTTTGCTAATTAATTTTTTTTTATATTTTTTAGCAAATATGGATAAAAAATA
>CBDUBH010000095.1:0-12885 GCA_965365345.1 uncultured Melioribacteraceae bacterium | reverse complement strand
AAATTTGTCTGATCAGCAATATCATCAATCACTTGAGTTATTTCACCGATCTGATCTGATTTTGTTGATAAAGAAGTAATGATCTTTGCAGTTTCTTCGGACGAATTAACAATTTTCTGCATACCTGCTTTTGTATCTTCAATTTTCTTAAATCCTTTTTCAGCTTCCGAACTCGATTTATTTGAAAGTGAAGCGGCTTCGGTTACACTTTGCGTAGTTTCAATTATTGTTCTAGTCATCTCTTCGATTGCACCTGCAACTTCGGTAACTTGCTGAGTCTGTTCATGCGCGCCTGCAGCCATTTGTTCACTTGATGATGAGATTTCAGCAGCAGAACTTGCAGTTGCGTGAACTGCCTGATTAACTTCTGAAATAAGACCGCTTAAAGATTCTGATAAACTATTTACCATTTCCTGATGTTGTTTGTAAAATCCGTTTTTGTTTCCTTCAACTCTAACTGTAAGATCTCCGCTTGCAACTTTTTCAAGTACAACGCTCGCATCTTTAATTTCATTAACTATCGTTTCGAGAGTGTCGTTAATTCCGGCTAAAATTTCTTTATAACCGCCATTAAATTTTGCTGCGTTTCCACGGACTTCCAGATTACCTTCTTTTGCTGCAAGTGTAAGCGAATTTGTTTCACTTATCAAATCGCGCAAAGTTGAAGTAAGTTTATTTAATGATGGAGCAATTCTATCTTCACTATCATAAACCGGAACTGAAATAGTAGTGTTTCCATCTGCAACCAAGTGCATTGCATCTGTAAATTGTTCAAGCTGCAAAGCAAATTGATCAAGAGTTTTTGCGGCAACTCCGATTTCATCTTCCGTTTCAACATTTGCTCTTGCTTTTACATGTCCTTTTTGAAGTTCCTGTGCCATGTTCAATAATTTTTGAACGGGATTTTTTATTAGATTAGAAATAAAATATCCGAATCCGATTGCCACTAAAGTTCCAAGAATTACCAAGATCATCATTAATCTTGAAGTTGAATTTGCCAATTCCAAATTTTGATCTGCAATTTCTTTCCCGAGTTCTACTTTTAATTCAACCATTTGATCAATTAGATCAAGTTCAAGTTTTTCGGTGTTTGCAATGCTTCCGTTATTTAAAAATTCAAGTCCGGCGATATCATCATTTGCCAAAGCATAAGCTTCAATTTGTGCAAGATCTTTTAAATATTGTTTTCTGTTTTCTGTAAATTCGGCAAATAATTTTTTGCCTTTTTCTGTTATCAATGATTTTTCATATAGATCCGCATTTTTTGTTATTTCCGCAGAATAGGTTTTCCTGTCTTCTATTCTTTTTCTGATTGCCTCAACATCGTTTAGCATTACCATGTCTCTACAAGCAACTCTAATATGTTGAAAATTATCCGTCAAAGCTTCGGCATATGCTAATGGAACTGTAATAATTTCATATAATTCTTTATCTGCTTTTTCAAGTTTGCTGATATTGCTAAATCCGACATATCCAACAAGAGCTGTTATCAAAGCCACAATTGCAAAGCTGATCTGCAACTTAGTTCCGATTTTTAAGTTTTTAAACCAATTCATATTTACTCCGCTTTAATTATTATGCTTTTTAATTTTTATTGTTACTTCCGTAAAAGATGATAAATCTCCGTTTATCAAAAACTCGCTTTCAAATATTTCGCTTATCATTTTTGAAATTATTAATCCCAAACCATTTCCGGATTGCTGATATTCTTCCCTGTCAAATTGAATGAATGCATTTATTTTATTTATCTGTTCTTGCGACATTCCTCTGCCATTATCTTTAATTTTAATTTTGTAATATTCGCCTGAATTTTTCCCGCAAATACTGATCTGATTTTCAGCGTATGAAAATTTGAATGCGTTTTCTATTATTTCCGAAATCAAAGTCCGCAGATAATTTTCACTTATTTTTAGCGAGCATTTTTGCAGATTCACTTTAAGATCTTTTCTTCTTTGAAATTCATCTGATTTTTTTATAACTGTATCTTTAATTACTTGATCCGCGTCTTGTGTAATTTGATTTTTTATAATCGGTAAATTGATTTTATCTTTTTGCAGGATCACAAGTTCGCTGTAAAGAATAAATTTTTCGATCGTTTTATGAAGCCGCAAATTTCCGGCTCTTATACGCGAAACCATTTCATAAATTTCATTTGATGAATGCGAATTATAATCTTCCAAAATAAATTGTGAGTATCCCGAAATTGCCACAAGCGGAGTTCTTAATTCATGAGGAACATATTTGGCAATGCTGTTTCGCAGATTTTCAAGTTCCTTTTCAGCTCTTTGTTTTTTACCTAATCTGATTTCTATTGCTTTGATCAATTCCTGCGCATCGTATGGTTTTATTATGTAATCATCCGCGCCGGCATTCATTCCCTCGCGAAGATCTTTCATATCTGTTTTTGCTGTTAAAAAAATAAAAGGAATTGAAGATGTGATCTCACTTTTTTGAAGTTCATTTAAAACTTCGTAGCCGTTTTTTTTCGGCATATTTATATCAGAAATTATAAGATCGGGAGTTAAAGAGTTTACAAGATCAATTGCTTCTTCGCCGTTTTTTGCGAGAATGGTTTCGTAACCGGATGATTCTATAAGATCAGCTAAATTATTAAGCACAACCGGTTCATCTTCAACGATCAATATTTTATTCATTAATTAAATCCTGAATTTTAATTAGTGAATTTTCGGTAAAATTAATTCAATAATTTAAATGATTGTTGCAAGCGAGCCATTGATGTTGTAAACGAGTGATTTGCGAAATTCAGCGAGTAGCTATTTATGGGAATTTCACTTTTTATTTTTTTCGAAACTAAAATTCTGTATAAAATCTGTTATTATTTTATGTAGAATTTCTTTCTTCGTTCTAAAAGTTAATTCGCATTTGTGATATCGAAGGAGGGATGATTGAGATATCTTTAAAGATTTCTCACTCCGTTCGAAATGACAGAATAAAATTTCCTATCGTGCAATTTGATATTTTTTTATTGCAAATCGATATTGAAATAATTGACTGAAACTTTTAATTGATCTATCTAAGTTTATAAGAGGTATTTTTAAGAAAGAAAAATATTTTTTAAAAATTTTATTAGATGAAAATTTTTCAGATCATCTTTTCCTTTAAATTAAGGGCGTATCTTTGACTTATGATAAAACTCTGAGTTGAGTGATTCATAAAAACTTTGTAACCGCGGTTAAACCATTTTTCAATTTTTTGTATATGATCGGAATTTATTATTGTGCTTCTGTGAATTCTTATAAATAAATTTTGCGGTAAAATTTCTTCCCACTCCTTCATGGATTTTCTTACTAAAAGCGGTTTGGAATCTTTTAAATAAATATTTGTGTAAACATTTTCGGAAGTGATGCAGATTATCTGATTCAATTTTACAAAGACAGGTTTTCCGTTTACCTGCACAACAATTTTATCATCATGATTAAGCGGTTTGCTTTCGTTCTTTTTTTTCGTGCTGAAATGTTCTTTCAGATCTTCTGATTTTTTCAGGCGAAGTTCAATAACTTTTAAAATTTCAACTGCGTCGTATGGTTTGATTATATAATCTGCCGCGCCTTTCAACATGCCTTTCCGCATATCCTGAATCTCAGATTTTGCCGTAAGAAAAATAAACGGAATTACTGATAGAGATTTTGTTTTGTTTGCTTCTTCAATAATTTCAAATCCGTCAATATCCGGAAGCATAATATCGGAAATGATAAGATCAGGCAGATTTTCTTTTGCGCTTTTTAATCCTTCTCTTCCCGTGGCGGCAGTAAAAATTTTGAAGCCGCTTTCTTCAAGAAGTTCGCATAAATTCATTCTGATCGTGTGATCATCTTCAATTATTAAAATCTTTTTTTCCATCTGAATTTTTTAAATGAATATTATCCAGAATTTTATTTATAGTTTTAAGAAGTTCCAATGAATCAAAAGGTTTTATAAAATATTCCTCAGCCCCTAATTCCATTCCGAGTTTTACATCTGATTTTTCTGCTTTTGCTGAAATCAAAATTACCGGAATTTCTTTTGTGCTGTAGTCATTTTTTAAGATTTCCAAATAATCAAATCCGTTTGTTTCGGGCATTAAAATATCACACAATATAAGATCGGGCAGATCTTCTTTTGCAATTCTTATTCCTTCCATTGCATTATTTGCAGTGAGTACAAAAAAGTCTGATTCTTGAAGCAGATCAACTAAAGATGAAACAATATCTTTCGAATCATCAACAACCAATACTTTTTTCATGCGGTCTCCTTAAACGGGAATTGTAACGGTAAAAATGCTTCCTTTATTTAATTGGCTTTCGAAAGATAATTTTCCGCCGTGCAATTCAACTGATTTATTTACAATCGAAAGTCCTAATCCTGTACCGGGAATTGTAGCCGCATTTTTTGATCTGTAAAAAGGAACGAATAAATTTTTCTTTTCGTCATCGGGAATTCCAATTCCTTCATCACTTATCTTAAATTCCAAATTGTTATCATTTAACGAAACGCAGAGTTTTATGTTACCGCCTTCGGGCGAATATTTGATCGCATTTGAAAGAAGATTACTCAAAATTTGTTTGAGCAATTTTTCATCAATATAAAAATATTTTTGATTAATTAAATATTCAAAATTAAAATTATGATCTTCTTTTGCCTTAACTTTTACCGATTCCCAAACTTCCGAGCAAATTTCCGGCAAGTTACATTTATCCGGATTATACACTAATTTTCCGCTTTCGGTTTTGCTTATAGTTAAAATATCATCGAGCAGTTCGGTCATATATTTTACCGAGCGCCTTATTTGATTTGTATGTTTTAAATATTTTTCAGCAGGCCAGTTTCTTCCGTAAAGTTCAAGAAGATCGGCAGAGGAAAGAATTGCAGTAAGCGGAGTTCTGAATTCGTGAGAAGTTGTAGAAATAAATCTTGTTTTAAGTTCATTCAATTCTTTTTCGGAATCCAATGCTTTAATTATTTCTTCCTGCAAAATTTTTTGTTCTGTAATATCCTGAAAAGATCCCACTACTCCCGTATTTTGACCTTCACTGTTTATTAATACGGCTTTGCTGAAAATCACATCTTTTATTTCGCCTTCTGCATTCCGGAATTTATATTCGTAAACCTGAACTTTTTCGCCTGCCAGAATCCTGTCATCCATTTCGGAATATTTTGAAGCGTAAGGTTCTTCAATTACTTCTGTAATATGTTTTCCAATAATTTCGCTTCTTGATTTTCCAATGAAAGATTCGAAATATTTATTGCAATTGATATAATATTTATTTCTATCTCTAATAAAGATCGGCACGGGAACAGTGTTAAGCACAATTGAAAAGAATGTTAATTGATCCCGTAATTTTTCTTCCGTTAACTTTAATTTTTCAATTTCGGATGCTAATTTTTGATTTACTATTTTTAATTCATCGGTTCGTTCTTCAACAAGATTTTCAAGATGTGTTTTATAATTTTCAAGATTACGCTCGGCAATTATTCTATCGGTTATATCGTGAATTATATAATAGCTTAAAGATTTTTCTTCAAGTTCTATCGGCGAAACATAAATGTCCACAAATTTTTCCACGCCGTTAATAACAACATCTGCAATGTAATTTTTTACTGATTTTTTTTCATCCATTAAATTTTCAAAAAAAACTTTGTAACGGAGAGCATTCAAAGATCTGCCTTTTAACAATTCCGGCGAACTGCCGAAAAATGCGGCGGCATCGGAATTTATATCAACAATTTCATTGGTAAAATTATTTACAAGAAGCATTTTGGTTTTACTGTTATAAAAAATACTGCTGTAATGTTTTTCCCTTTGTTTTATATTATCAATCATCAGGTTGAATTCATCAATCAGCTTGTTAAATTCAATATAGTATTCGTGTTTTAATTTTGATGAATAATCACCGCCTGAAACTTCTTTTGTTTTTTCGGTTAATCTTAAAATCGGTTTTATAACAGTATTTGTTCTTTTTAAAGCAGTGAATAAAATTAAAAGAAAAGATAATCCGATTCCCCAATATGTTATATTAGTGATATCATTTATGGAAGCCAAAGCTTCATCGGCATCTTGATAAACAATTACAATCCAATCAAAACGTTTAACAAGAGCAATATTTGTTAAAGTTTCTTTTCCCTGATAATCAAGCCAGAAGAAATTTTCTTCTTTGTTAATGTTTTGTTTTAAGAAATCATAATTTTCTTCGTACTCCATTTGGGCAACTTTTTCGGGATCTGTATGCGCTATAAAAATTCCTTTTGCATCTGTAATTGCCGCGCTGCTTTTTTTGCCGGGTGTAATTTTAGTAACGATCTCATTTAATTCTGAAAGATTTATAAAACCGGCAATTACGCCTTTATCAAATGGAACCGTAATTATTACAGTCGGCTGATTTGTACGGGGCGAAATAAAAGATTCAGTATTATAAGGTATATTATTATTTATGGTTTCATTAAAAAATTTGTTGGCAGAAAAATCAAATCCTAAAAATAACGAATCAAAAGGAACGAGGTTTTCAATTATTCCATTTTCATTGATGATCAATATACTTTCAAAAAAATCATAATTATTAAAAGTAACGCGAAGCAAATTATCATTTAAAGATTTTTCATTATCGTAATTATTATTTAGAGATTCTCTAATAACATTTAACGCTCTGAATTTTGAATCAATAAAAACGGAAACTTCGTTAGCGGTAAGTTCGGCAAGAAGATTATTTTTTACATGAACATCTTCTTTTATATGATCCGAAAGCAGATATAAAGTTATAAAAACGAGTACCGCAAAAGGTATAAGCGAAACAAAAATATAACTGCTGAAAATTACATTTCTTAATTTTTGAAACATATAAAGTTACCTGCTTATAAATTTCCCGTTTTGGATTTTGAATAAATTGATCTTTCTTTCAACATCGCCGAATTCATCGACAAAAATATTTTGCTGCAATCCGTTAAACTCTTTATTGATGATATTTGATTTTAATTGTTGATAATCAAAAGAAGAACTTTTCTGCATTGCGGTAAATAAAATTTGTGCGGCTTCATAAGCAAACACAGAGGCAAATGAAGGTTCTTCTTTATATTTTTGTAAATATTTTTTTTTGAAATTTTGATAAGTACGGGAGGAATCGTTCCAGTTAAAGCTGTTTATAGTAACAATTTTTTCAACAGCAGCACCGCCGGAGTTTATAAGATCATCTGTTGCAGCCCATATTCCGGTTAGAACAGGAAAATTTAATTTTTCTTTTTTCAATAATTGACAAAGTACTGCATTATCCATTCCGCTTGCAATTGATAGGATCGCATCGAATTTCAGATTTCTCAAAGTATCAATTATTTCCGTGATCTTTTTGTAATCACCTGAATTGAAAGTTTTTTTCAAAACAATATTTTTGCCTGATCCATTTACAATTTGAGCAAAACGATTTACAATTCCTTCTGAATAGCCTTTATTATTAAGATCATAAATTATCACAAAATTATTGAACTTCTGATCATTTATTGCAAAATCTGCCAAAGCTTCCGCTTGCTTAATATTTGAAGTTGCCATTTTAATAAAATTATCATCAATACCGGAAAGTTCACTTGTACTTACTGAGGGGCTAAGCATCAAGATTTTATTTTGGTTAAGATACGGAACAGATAAAGCAGTGGAGCCGGTAATAGAAGGACCAATAACCGCAACAACTTTTTCCTGTAATAAATATTCTGTAGCAGCTAATCCGTCTTCGGGATTTCCTTTATCATCGGCAATGAAGAGTTCTACCTTTCTTCCGTTAATGCCGCCATTTGAATTTATTTCCTCTATTGCGAGTCTGACTGAATTACGGGCGGATGTACCAAGCTCGGCGCTGTTTCCGGAAAGTGTGCCGAGAAACCCTAATTTTACAGGCTCTGTGCTATTGCATCCGAAAATCAAAAAAAATAAAATAAAAGTAAAAAGTAAAAGTTTTTTCATAAATTTTTAAAGTATTTTATCAATTATCGAAAATTCTACTCTTATTTTAAACCGGAAATATTCCGGCTACTTTTTTGAAGTTCAATATTTTTTAGTGATTTATCTCTACCGGAAGGTAAAAATTATTTTAAGATCATGTTTTAAAAAATGAATAAATAAAAAACATTATGAAATAAAATTGATGTGCAGCTAAACTTTATTTCCTCGAATTGTCTTTTTTAAATTTTTCATTTTCTCAATTTTCTGATAACAGCAAGTAAAAATAATGTTTGATGTTTTACTTCTTCCATGATAAATATCAGTTAGTTACTAATCTATTTTTTTGTTACAAGCAAAGTTAAACAAATTGAAGATGCGGCAAATTCATTTCAATATTTAATTTTTCAAAAAGAATTGGAGAGTATTGAAAATATTCTGGACCGGAAATTTTAATTATCATAAAATAATTTAATATATTTCTAACAGGATATTTTTTTAAATTGAAATATTTTGATAAAAAAACAAGAACTGTAATCGAGATTAAAATGCATTTCAAATTTTTCTTTTTGTATTTATTTTTCGGCTCATTCGTTTTTGCCCAATCAGGCAAAGTGTTTGATAACTTAAACATGCAAAGTAAAATTCTAAACGGTGAGCGGAAATATGCTGTTTATCTTCCTCCGGATTATGAAAGTTCTGAAAGAAGGTATCCGGTTTTGTATTTGCTGCACGGAATGGGTGATGACCAAGCAGCCTGGATCCAATTCGGCGAAGTTCTTCATATAGCAGACAAAGCGATAAATGAAGGCAAAGCAACTCCGATGATCATAGTAATGCCCGATGCCGATCAAGCAAGAAAAGGTTACGGAAACAATATCAGAGGGGAATGGCAATATGAAGATTTTTTCTTTGAAGAATTTATTCCTTTTATTGAAAAAACTTATAGAATAAAATCCGAGAAACGTTACAGAGCAGTTTCAGGACTTTCAATGGGTGGTGAAGGAACTTTTTTATTTGCATTAAAACATCCCGGAATGTTTTCATCAGCTTGTCCGCTAAGTGCCGCTACAGGACCCTTAAATTCAGATGATGCAAAACTTCGTTTATCCTGGAATTATAAAAATGTAACCGAAGAAGAAATAAATGAATTTATAAATAGTACAAGTGTATTAAAATTAATTGAAGCTGTTCAGGAGCAAAATAAAAAAGATGTCCGTTGGTATATTGATTGCGGTGATGATGATTTTTTATTTGAAGGGAATTCTCTTGTACACATCTTAATGCGTAAAAAAGGGATTCCGCATGAGTTCAGAATCCGCGAAGGCGGACATACCTGGACTTACTGGCGTTCGGCATTACCTGAAGTTTTAGAATTTATTTCGAAAGGATTTCATCAATACTAAATAAATTTAAATGAAAAAGCGTTTTAATGATTAATTCTTTTTAATAAGTGAATAAATAATAAGAATATTTTGTAAGAAATGGGATTTTTATAAATAAGCATATAATTTTACTACATTCAATCCTAGTTTAAATTTTTATTATAATATTTTTATTATGTCATTATTCAAAAAACTGAATGTTGCCTTATAGTTTGCTGGTCATTTGCAATTTATTGATAAACAGTAAAGAAAAATTTAGTCAGCTATTTTATTTTCTGATATATTTTTATAAATCCTCTAATTGAATTAGCAGGCTGACCAAATTAAATTTTGACTAGTAAATTTATTATATATAGGTGATCCAACTTTACACTGTATACTTTTCTTTCCGGCAAAAACTATGTGTATATTTTTGTCTAAAAAATTAAATCCTCCTGCAAAAAAAATCAATTTATAAAGATTACAATAATTTTAAATAAGGTCTCTATTTCCAAAATTGCAGTAGTAAACATGTAAAATTAGGCTAGATTTAGCTAAAAAGTGTACAAAATAATGCACTACTTAAAATTTCTTTAAAATAAAAAATGCGATTTTCGTTAAAAAATCGCATTTTCAGTGAGCGCGGGTGGGCTCGAACCACCGACCCTTTGCTTAAAAGGCAAATGCTCTACCCCTGAGCTACGCGCCCATCAATTAAAATTTAGACTTCTAATATAATACTTTTTCATTTTTAAATCAAATTAATTTTACCCTAAAATATTGTCTTAATTTTATTACTTATTATTTTCAATTTATTTTCGATAATTACCTACCGGCAGCTATGTGCTGCCTCATTAATAGTTAAGGTAAATTGAAAATAAAGAATAATGAGTAAGAATTACAAGGTACTTATAGCAGATGACGATGAAACTCTCTGTTATCTTTTAAAAGAAGAACTTCTTAATGAAGGTTATTCCGTTGATGCTGTGTATGACGGAAAATTTGCCATCGAGAATTTAAAGCAAAAAAGCTACGATCTTCTTTTGCTCGATCTCGAAATGCGCGAAATTATGGGCGAAGAAGTTCTTAAATTCGTAAAACAACACCATCCGAATTTGCAGGTAGTTGTTTTAACCGCTAAGTCTGAGATCAGAACCGCAATCGAATGTATAAAACTCGGCGCTTATGATTTCCTCACTAAACCTTATGAATTTGAAGAATTGCTTTTAACAATAAATCGTGCTGTTGAAAGAAAAGGTTTGCTTTTAAAAGCCGCGTTGCTCGATAATCAATTAGAAAAAAAATATACCGGAAAAATTATTGGTGAAAGTCTTGAAATTAACCGTGCAACAAATCTTGCGCTAAAAGCTGCAAAATCAGATTCCAATGTGCTTTTGGAAGGCGAAACCGGAACCGGAAAAGAACTTTTTGCCGAATTCATTCACAAAAATTCCGATAGAAAAGATAATCCGTTTGTAATCGTAAATTGCGCATCGCTTCCTGATCAACTTATCGAAAGTGAACTTTTCGGACATGAAAAAGGCGCTTTTACAGATGCCAAAACTTCAAAGCCCGGACTGGTTGAAATTGCTGATGGCGGAACTTTGTTTCTTGATGAAATCGGTGAACTTAGTTTAACTCTTCAACCAAAACTTTTACGCTTTTTGGAAAACGGTGAATATAGAAGAGTCGGCGGAGTAAACAACTTAAGTTCAAATGTTCGCGTAATCGGAGCAACAAATAAAAATCTGATGGAAGAATCCGATAAGAAAAATTTTCGTCGCGATCTTCTTTTCCGCCTTAATGTAATTACAGTAAATATACCGCCTTTACGCGAAAGAAACGGCGATGTTCTACTTCTTGCAAATCATTTTTTAAATTTGAAATGCAAGGCAAACGAACCGAAAAGATTTTCAAAAGATGCCGAAAAAGTTCTTCTTCAATACAATTTTCCCGGAAATGTACGCGAACTTCTTCATATTGTTGAACGATCAATAATTTTTTCTGAAGGTGAAGAAATTTTATCTGAAGATTTGAATCTACCGGTAAATTATAAAAATTATTCACGCACGCCGGAAATTTTATCTGAAGAAAATAATATTGGGGAAATAACGTCGCTTGAAGATCTCGAAAAAATTCATATAAAAAAAATGCTTGATCAAAACGATTGGAACAGAGAAAATTCAGCGCGTTCACTAGGAATCAGCCAGAAAACGCTTTACACAAAAATTTTAAAATATAATTTGCAGCAGGCATGAAAAACGAAATCATTGCGGCAAACCTTACCGGATTTGAAATTCTTGATTCACTCTCATTTGCCGCAGCATTGGTAAATTCTGATTTTGAGATAATTGCGCTAAACAATCATTTTTCAGAAATTTTTCAATTGCGCGAAAATTCCGCAGCAATTTTTGATCTTTTGCAAATCACGGAAAATGAAATTAAAATTTTAAGATCCGGACAATCAATTTCAATTGTTACAAATTCAATTGAGTTTGAAATTTCCCCTGTAAAAAATAATTTTTTCATAAAGCAAAAAAATTATCACGGAGAGTTTCTTTCCAAAATTCAACATCTTGAAAATTCCCTTTCTTTAAGCAAAACTTTCGAAGCATTTGCCGGAGAAATCTTAAAAACCGGATTTGATTTTGCAGGTTTGATATCAGATGAAACCGAATTTGAATTTCAAGATAGATCTAAATTCATTTGCCGGAAAGATGATTTTAATTTTGAAGCCGGTGTAAAGTTTTTCAATTTGATCGAAGATCATTTTGCTGATGATTTTGAAAATAATTCTTATTTAAAAATCACATACCAAAGCGGCGATTTTGAATCTGAACTTCTTAATTCATTTTCATCAAAAGAAATTCTGATCAAAAAACTTTCACTTTCAAATAAGATTTCAGGCTATGTTATATGCGGAAAATTTGAAAATTCCGTTTTCAAATTTCAGAGCGAAGTATTTGAAAAAACATTGCTAATGTTTGAATTTACTGCAGAAAATATTCTCGAAAAAAAAATAAATTCCGAGCTCGCAGGAAAACTTTTACAGGCGCAGAAACTTGAAACCGTCGGAAAACTTGCAAGCGGAATGGCTCACGATTTCAATAATCTGCTTTCAAGTATTTTCGGGAGTCTTGATCTTTTAAAGAAAAAATTGAGTGACTGCAACGATGTAAAATATCTTCTGGAAAATATTGAAAGTTGTTCAACGCGCGCCGCTGATTTAAGTAAAGGTTTGCTTTCATACGGAAAACCGACTTCAAAAAGAAAACTTCCGGTTAGATCTTTCGATCTTTTAAATGAAATTGTTTCTGTTTTTTCACAATCAATTCCGGAAAATATAAAATTCAATTATCAAATTGAAAGTGAACTTCCTCAATTTTTGGGCAATTCCACTGAAATTTATCAGGTGATCTTAAATCTTTGTATAAATTCAAAAGAAGCAATTAAAGATTACGGCGAAATTTTTTTACGTGCGGAAAGTTTAGAAATCTCAAAATCCGGAAAGCAAAATTTCCCGATGCTTGAATCCGGAAAATATATTAAAATTTCTGTTTAAGATTCAGGCGAAGGAATTTCGAAAGAAAATCTTCGAAATAT
>CBDUBH010000094.1:0-12992 GCA_965365345.1 uncultured Melioribacteraceae bacterium | reverse complement strand
AAACATATAAATAAAATCCCTCTCCTGTTGCAGGAGAGGGCAGGGTGAGGTAATTTCCTTATTGATAAAATATATTCATTCTTTTTTCAAAATTATCAGATCCTGTGCGCCAATCCAATTTTCAAAATTACCTGACCAAAATCCCGGAACCGGCTCACCTTCAATTTTCAATCCGGCTTCTTCTGCAAAATCATTTATCATTTTCAAACTGAAAGCCGTCATTTGTTCGGGATTTTCCAAAACGACTGTTGCAAAATCTTCACCATATTTTTCAAGATGATTATCAAAAGCAAAATCTTTTTTGGAAAAAGGAAAAGGACGCGCAATTTCTTTTTTGTAATTATCCAAAACAAAAAAACTGAAAACACATCTTCCGCCGCTTTTCAAAACACGCGCGGATTCTCTGAAATAATTTTTTGCCGCATCTGGAAGCATATGAGTAAAAACTGAAGCGGCGTAAACTAAGTCAAATTTATTTTCTTCATACGGAAATTTATACTCGCTCGCGCTGAATTTACCATCCGCATTGTAATAAGTATTATGAACATTTGCCCAAATAAAATTAAAATTTTTGTAAAGCGGAGTGAAATTCTTTTGTAAAAAATCGATTTTATTTTTACAAATTTCAAATCCGTTAAAACTTCCTTTTTCCGAAAGAACAAACCGAAGCGGGAAAGCAGTCCTTCCTAATCCGCAACCGATTTCCAAAACATTTGAATTACGTTTTATCTTTCCGAAAGCCCGTAAAATAAGGCTCCACTCCTCGCCCCAGCGAAACCATTCTTCCAAAACATCAATTCCTTCTTCGCGCATTAAATTAAGCGGAGGAATTAAACTATCATCATACGCAATTTTATATTCGTTTTTCTTTTTAAACATAATTTTAATTTTGATAATGAAATGATAAATTTGAAGTATGGTTAAATTAAACTAAAAATTTTAATTTCTGCAATTTGAAAAATGAAATTCCTTTTTAAATATATTTTGATCCTTCCCGTTTTGATTTTTAATTCCGATATTTTTGCGCAAAAAATTTCTGAAATAAATATTGAAACAAATTTAAAATCCGGTCAGATAGAAAACTTCTCCGGAATAAAAAAAGGAATGAACTATTTTGATGGATTGAAAGATTCAGTTCAAAAAAGAATTGAAAATAATTTAAAATCTTTTGGCTATTATAATTACAAAATCCTTGTAAATATTGATCGAAACGATACTTCTAAAATTATAGTATATATTAAAACATTCTCCAGCGAACCGGCGTTTATAAATAAAATTCAATTTGAGATATCAGACACTTTACAAAATAGTTTTGTTGATGATGAATTAAATTCTCTTGAAGGAAAAATATTTTCGTCAACTAATTTTGAAAATTCCGTAAATGAAATTTTAACTCATTACGAAAAAAACGGTTTTCCTTTTGCAAAAATTATTGTTAAAAGTATTGATTTTATTGATGATTCCGTAAAGTCTAAAAATCTTGTAAACATAAATTTGAAAATTGAAAAAGGAAGATCAAGCAAAATTGATAAAATTGAAATTTCCGGAAATACAAAAACAAAAACTGAATTCATAATACAAAATTTGAGAATTAACTCCGGCGAATTTTACGATCAAAATGAAATTGAAAAAATTCCCGGTATATTAAATCGCTTGAGAATCTTCGAACCTGTTGAAATTCCGGAATACTACATTAATCAAAATGATGAAGGAATTTTGCAAATTCAGGTGAACGAAGCGCGCACAAATACATTTGACGGAGTTATCGGCTACGTTCCCGATAATCAAAATGAAGGCGGCGGCTACTTAACGGGACTTGTAAATTTGAGCATGCTTAATTTATTCGGCACCGGAAGAGCGGCTTTAATTATGTGGCAGCAATACGAAAAAGGTTCGCAGGATTTGGAATTAAGATATTTGGAACCATGGATTTTCGGTTATCCTTTTAATCTTGAACTTGCAATGTTTCAAAGAAAATTTGACACGACTTATGTTCAGAGGCGTTATGAATCCGCATTGAGTTTTTTGGCGACAAGCACAATTTCGGCTTCGGTATTTTTTCACGGCGATTTTGTAATTCCGACTTTAAATGAAAATCAAATAATCGCTGTTAACAATTCTGATACTTACACAACCGGAATTAATTTCAGAATTGATAATCGTAACGATTTTTTTGCTCCCACAAGCGGTGTTATCTTTCAAAGCGGATATGGATACAGCAGAAAAAAGATAAAAGGATTTTCGCAAAATCAAATTAACAATTTTAAAACCGGAATTAATTTTCAAAGATACGAACTTGATCTTTCGCTGTTTTATCAATTGTTCAAAAGAAATGTTGCTGCGGTTTCTTTTCATGCACGAGAATTGCGTGGCGATCAGTTTGAAATAACCGATCTTTATAGATTAGGCGGAACAAATTCTTTGCGCGGTTACAGGGAAAATCAATTTTTGGGAAGCAGGATTTTTTGGAGTAATTTGGAGTACAGATTTCAATTTGACAGAAGATCTTTCTTTTTTGTTTTTTTTGATAATGGATATTTTCTGCAGCGCGAAAATGAAATTAATCGAATTGAAAAACTTTCGGCTTATAAAACCGGTTACGGCGCGGGAATCACTTTTCAAACGGGCTTAGGAATTATGAAAGTAAGTTATGCGCTGGGCGAAGGTGATAATTTTAATAAAGGCAAAATCCATTTCGGAATTGTGAACGGATTTTAAATTTAATAGATAAAATCTATAATGTTTTATTCAGGAATTTTATGAAAAATTTTGACAGAAACTTTTTAAATAATAAAATAAAGTTATTAGCAGGAATTGATGAAGCCGGCAGAGGTCCGCTTGCGGGTCCCGTTGTTGCCGCGGCTGTAATTTTTGATGAATCAACCGAAATTGAAGGAATAAATGATTCAAAAAAATTGTGTGAAAGCAAGCGTGAAGAATTGTATGAAAAAATTATTTCGCAATGTTTGTGCTATTCCGTAAATATTATTGATGTTGATAAAATTGATGAGATAAATATTCTTCAATCAACTTTACTTGCAATGAAAAATTCTTTGAATTCGCTTTCGAAAAATCCGGATCTGGTTTTAGTTGACGGCAATCAAAAATTCAATACGCAAATTCCGTTACAAACAATTGTAAAAGGTGACGGAAAATCTTTTTGCATAGCAGCAGCATCAATATTGGCAAAAGTAACCCGTGATAGAATTATGATAAAACTTCATGAAGAATTTCCTGAATATAACTGGATAAAAAATAAAGGTTACGGAACAAAAGATCATATCAACGCTATAAGAAAATCAGGAATTACACCTCATCACAGAAGATCATTTTTAACAAAAATCATTGAGCAGTAAAGTGAGTTACAATTTTAAAGAATTCGGAAACGAAGGCGAAAAACTTGCAGCGGATCATTTAATGAAGAACGGATATAAAATTCTATTCAAAAATTACCGTTACGGAAAAGGCGAAATTGATATTGTTGCAAAACAAAATGATACACTTGTTTTTGTTGAGGTTAAATCAAGAAAAAATTTGAATTACGGTGCGCCGGAGTTTTCCATAACGCAAAGCAAAATCAAACAGATCAAAAAAATTGCAAAAGCATTCCTTTTTTATAACAAAATGGATTTCGAAGAAGTAAGATTTGACGCTATAACAATTGTTTATGAAAATAACCAACCCATTTTAAACCACATTACCAATGCATTTTAATAAATAATTTTCAATATTTAAATATATTTAATATTTTAACTATTATATAGAATAACCACTCTTAAATTTTAATGCAATTAGCAAAAAAAGAATTAAAAGATACAGTAATTTGGAAAACCCTCGTGGGATATTTTAACACGATTGGCGGAATGACAATTTTTACACTGGAGTTTTTCAAATCATTTTTTATACCGCCTTATGAAATTGGCGAAATTAAAAAACACATGGATGAGTTGGGAGTTAAAACTCTTCCGATTGTCAGTGTTACTGGATTCATTATAGGTTTAGTATTGGCGCTGCAAACGCAGCCGGTTTTGCGAAGGTTTGGAGCTGAATCTTTTTTACCGGGCATGGTTGCACTTTCCGTTGTAAGAGAATTAGGGCCTGTTGTAACAGGTTTGATTTTTGCAGGAAGGGTTGCAAGCGGAATCGGTGCTGAACTCGGATCAATGCGCGTTACAGAACAGATTGACGCAATGGAAGTTTCAGCAATTGATCCCTTTAAATTTTTGGTTGTTACAAGAGTAACGGCTTGTACTTTAATTCTTCCAATTCTTACAGTTTATGTAATTATTATTGCAATTCTTGGTGGTTACCTTGCGGTAATTTTAACTCAAAATATGAATTTTAACTATTATGTTGATACTTTGCTCGATTCAATTGTATTTAGTGATTTTTTGCCCGGCGTTGCTAAAACTTTCTTCTTTGGATTTATAGTCGGGATTGTTGGATCTTATAAAGGTTATACTGCGGAAAATGGAACCCAAGGCGTTGGAAAAGCTTCTACCACTTCTGTAGTTGTTGCTTCACTTATGATCTTAGTTGTTGATATGGTTTTAGTAAAATTAACGTTATGGTTATGGCCGACAGTATAATGGTTGATATAGAAAATATTTCAAAAGCTTTTGATGAGCTTGTTGTTTTAAATGGCATTACGATTGATGTAAAATCAGGCGAAAATCTTGTTGTATTCGGAAGAAGCGGAACAGGAAAAAGCGTTCTATTAAAATGTATAATTGGTTTGCTTGTGCCAGATAAAGGCAAAATTTTTATTGAAGGAAAAGATGTTCATTCTCTTTCAAAAAAAGAATTGAATGAGGTCAGAAAACATATCGGATTTTTATTTCAAGGCGGAGCTTTATATGATTCGATGACGGTTAGAGAGAATTTGGCATTTCCGCTTGAAAAAAATTTTGATTTTACAAATGATGAAATTCAAAAGAAAGTTGAAAGAGCTTTGGAAATGGTTTCTCTTTCAGAGGCAATAGATAAAATGCCTTCTGAACTTTCGGGCGGTATGCGGAAAAGAGTTGCACTGGCACGCTCAATAATAACTGAACCGAAACTTATGTTATATGATGAACCGACAACCGGATTGGATCCGCTTACAACGAAAGAAATCAGCGAACTTATTATCAAACTTCAAAAAGAATTGAAAATGACTTCCATTGTGGTAACGCATGATTTAATCTGTGCGAAAATAATTGCAGATAGAGTAATATTTCTAAAAGATGCGAAGATTATTTTTGAAGGAACGATGGATGAACTTACTACAGTTAAAGATGAATTTTTACAAAATTTCTTCAGTACAGAAATTCTTAAAGCTTAAGGAGTTTTAAATGCTTAAAAACTTATCCGGTGCACGACTCGGAATTTTTGTTTTTCTCGGTACCGCATTACTTATTATATCCGTTTTTCTTATTGGAAATAAAGAATCGCTTTTTGCTTCAACTTTTACAATAAAATCCAGATTTGAAACAGTTGAAGGTCTACGAAGCGGCGCAACAGTAAGATTAAGCGGAATTACAGTTGGCAGCGTAAGCGGTATAGAAATTGCGAATGACACAACCGGAAATGTGATCGTAAGTATGAGAGTTAGAACAGATGTTAAAGAATTTATAAGACTTGATTCAAAAGCATCTGTAGAAACAGAAGGATTGGTAGGCGATAAAATAATTATTTTAAGCGTCGGCTCGCCAAGATATGCTGAAGTGAAAGATGGCGGATTTTTAGTTTCGAAACCACCGGTGAATATGTCGCAAGTGATTGAAGAGGGCCAGGCAACTTTAAATAATTTAAATGTAATGTCAAAAGATTTTGCTGAAATAATATCAAAAATTAATAATGGCGAAGGTTCTATAGGCAAACTTGTTAATGATCAGGAATTATACAATTCAACAGTTAAAATTACAAAATCAGCAGATAAAAGTTTAGGCACAATTACAGCCAGATTTGATGAAATTTCAAAATTGGTTTTTGATGCAACCGAAGAATTTCAAGGAATTGTTGTTAGTCTTGATAGTGTTGTAAAAAAAGTTGATTATGTTTTAAATGATGTTAAAAACGGAAAAGGACTTTTGGGATCATTGCTTGCTGAAGAAAGCAATTTAAATGATTCTGTAAATGTAATGGTTAAAAATTTAGTTACAACCACTGAAGGAATTTCGATTGGAGCAGCACGCTTTGCAGAAAATATGGAAGCGTTAAAACACAACTGGCTTTTCAAAAATTATTTTGAAGAACGCGGCTATTGGGATGTTACCGAATATCAGAAAAATGTTGACTCAAAAATTGCAGAACTAAAAGAAAGAACACGTGAACTTGATCAAAAAATTAAAGAATTAAAAGATCTGGAAGAAAGAACATCAGGCGCAAGCAGCAATTAATATTTGGATTAAATTTCAATATCTTATAAATTCTGAATTCATTTAAATTTGATTTAGAAAATATTTTTATTGTACAAAAATTATTTTTAATGGTTAAACTTTTTTACCATTTAAATTGTTTATGAAAGGTTGAGCAAATTATTTGTTCAATCTTTTTTATTTTTAAAAGTTGATTCAAAATTCAAACTCACGGAAAATTTGAAAATGGCAAAAAAGCAAAACGGATATTCAAAAGATAAAATAATTGTTAAAGGTGCTCGCGAACATAATTTAAAAAATTTAGATCTTGAACTTCCCCGTAATAAACTGGTGGTTTTTACAGGCGTAAGCGGAAGCGGAAAATCATCTCTCGTTTTTGATACAATTTATGCCGAAGGTCAAAGAAGATATGTGGAAAGTCTTTCTTCTTATGCAAGACAATTTTTGGAAAGAATTAACAAACCCGATGTTGATTTCATCTACGGAATAAGTCCAGCCGTTGCAATCGAACAAAAAACAGGATCAAAAAATACAAGATCAACCGTTGGAACTACGACGGAAGTTTATGATTATCTCAGACTTCTTTTTGCAAGAATCGGAAAAACTTTTTGCTATAATTGCGGAAGTGTTGTTAGAAAAGAAACAGTTGTAACAGTTACGGAATGGCTTGAGGAACAAAATGAAGGTACAAAATTTTATATCGGATTTCCGGTTCATGCACACGAAGGCAGATCAGTAAAAGAAGAAATTGAACTTCTTAAAAGGAGAGGATTTTTTAGAGTTCTATTAAAAAATGAATTTGTTGATCTGAACGAAGATGAATTCAAAGTTCCTGAAAATAAAGATGAGGTTGTTGCGGTAGTTCAGAGATTCAAAGTAAAAAAAGGACAGATACGTGAAGATCTTTCGGATGCAATCGAAACTACTTTTAAAGAAGGTGAAGGCAGATTAATTTTAGTTAACGCGGAATCAAATGAAATTCGCCACTTCAATAAATTCTATGAGTGCTGCGGAATAAGATATGATGAACCTGAACCGAGAACATTTTCATTCAATAATCCTTTTGGCGCTTGTCCTGTTTGTCAGGGTTTTGGTAGAACAGTCGGCATTGATATGGATCTTGTTGTTCCTGATACAAATATTTCAATTTTAGATGGAGCAATTGCGCCCTGGCGATCGGTAAAATACAGTAAATTTTCGCGTGATCTTATAAGAACAGCAAAAGATAATGGAATTCCCGTAAATATTCCGTTCAGGGAGCTTTCCGAAGATCAAATAAATAAAATTAAAAACGGCTGGCGCGGATTTATTGGTATAAACGGATTTTTTGAAGAGCTTGAAGATAAAACTTACAAAATGCACATTAGGGTTCTTTTAAGCCGTTACAGAGGTTATACAACTTGCTCTGCCTGCAAAGGTACAAGATTGCGCCGTGAAACTTATCAAGTAAAAATTAACGGAAAAGCAATTCAGGATGTAATTGTTTTATCGATCGAAAAAGCATTGGAGTTTTTCAAAAATTTAAAATTGACCGAATACGAAATTGCCGTTGGTGAAAGAATTTATAATGAAATTCATAAAAGATTAACTTTTTTGAATGAAGTAGGATTAGGTTATTTAACATTGGATAGATTGAGTAGCACGCTTTCCGGTGGTGAAACTCAAAGAATAAATCTGGCAACCTCGCTCGGCTCTTCTTTGATCGGAACTCTTTATGTATTGGATGAACCGAGTATCGGGCTTCATCCGCGTGACAATACAAAATTAATTAACATCTTAAAATCTTTGCGCGATATCGGAAATACCGTACTTGTAGTTGAACATGATCCCGAAATGATGACCGAAGCCGATATCATTGTTGATATGGGACCAAAAGCCGGAACAAACGGCGGACGAATTACTGCGATGGGTCCATACGAAGAAATTATAAACGATCCAAATTCGTTGACCGGAAAATATTTGTCGGGAAAATTAAGCATTCCGATTCCTGAAGTTCGAAATACGGAAAAAGGAAAATCATTAAGAATTACAGGCGCGCGCGAAAATAATTTAAGAAATATTGATGTGGAAATTCCACTTAATAAATTTGTGGTAATTACCGGAGTAAGCGGATCGGGTAAGAGTACTCTAATTCACGATGTACTTTACGGCGGACTTTCAAAATTACTCGGTGGAAATCCGCCAAAGATCGGAAAGCATGAAGATATAATCGGTTACAAACATTTGGATTCAGTTGAAATTGTTGATCAATCACCAATTGGAAAATCGCCGCGCTCAAATCCTATAAGTTACATTAAAGCTTACGAACATATTCGCGAACTTTTTGCTTCAACGCATCAGGCAAGGGCGCGCGGCTACAAACCGGGATTTTTCTCGTTTAACGTTCCCGGCGGCAGATGTGAAACTTGCCAAGGTGAAGGATTTGTAAAAATTGAAATGCAGTTTTTAGCAGATCTTTATCTTGAATGCGAAGATTGCAAAGGAACACGCTTCAAAAAAGAAATTCGCGACATTACATATAAAGGAAAAAATCTTGTTGAAGTGCTTGATATGACAGTTGATGAAGCTGTTGAACATTTCAAAGATGAAAAGAAAATTCATAACTATCTTCAAGTTTTGCAGCAGGTTGGTTTGGGTTATATAAAACTCGGACAGCCGTCAAATACGCTTTCCGGTGGAGAGGCGCAAAGAGTAAAATTGGCGGCGCATCTTTCAATGCAAAAAGAAAAAAAACATACACTTTTCATTTTTGATGAACCAACTACAGGACTTCATTTTGATGATATCACAAAATTACTGAACTGTTTTAATCTTTTACTTCAAAATAATAATTCTGTTCTGATAATTGAACATAATCTTGATGTAATAAAATCGGCAGATCATGTAATTGATCTTGGTCCTGAAGCCGGAGATAAAGGCGGTGAAATTGTTGCAACGGGAACTCCGGAAGAAGTTTGCCAAAATGAAAAATCCTATACGGGAATTTATTTAAAGCAATATTTACAGTTAGTTCCTACAAAATAATTTTTTCTTTAAAATATGATTAAAGGATGTTCAGAATTTTTGAACATCCTAAATTATTTATATAAAACAAGTTATTAAATTTCATAAAAGAAAATTATGAACATTGTAGGAATTATACTTACAAAAATATCAGGGCTTTTCCTATAGAAATCACTTCGCTTTTCAATTAAGTTAGAACCAACGATTTAAGATTATTCTTAAAATTTTCAAATAAGATTAAAAATCTTAATTAAGGCCGCCATCTCAACAAGAGTTTAAAATTTATCCATAAAGAAAGGGGTGCTAAGATGACTGACCTCGAAAAAAGCAAAATTTATATGTATGAAGCAGTAGTTTCACTATTGCTCGAAAACAGAGACATTGTTACTTTGATAAGACCTTTTCACACATCGCTTAACAAATTGAGAAGATTGATTGACGAAATTGAAAAGAAAGAAAAAGAATTATCATCTCAAACATTAAGCAAAACAATTGAAGCATCAAAAGCAAAAGAAGAATTGATTCCGGTTCTAAGTCAAATTACTTCAGCGCTTTTTATTTATGCAAAACAAGCAGGCGATATCAAATTAAAAGAAAAAACCCGCTGCAGCAACAGTTATTTTGTAAGATTGCGTGATAGCGAACTTATTGATTACAGCTCTGCGATTTTGAATATTGCAAATAAAAATATTGCTTCACTTAAAAAGTTTGATATTACCAAATCGCATCTTGAATTATTAAACGTAAAATTAGAACAATTCAAAAATGCTTTGGATAATAAAATTACAGGCATTATGTCAGGCGAAACTGTAACTTCAATAACCGAACTTTTTGTTGAAGCAGATAATATTGTTTCGCAGCAAATGGATCGCTATGTAGAAATACTTGGTGAAGAGTACGAAGAGTTTTATGATGAGTATTTATCAACACGTGCAATGGAATCCGAAGAAAATGAAATTGAATCCTTAGAACTTGTTGATGAAGACAGCGACTAGTTTATTCTTCCAATTTAACTTAAGTTACAAAAAAGGGACTTTGCAAAAAGTCCCTTTTACTTTTTAAAACATTTCAAATTTTTATGCGTATAATTCCTTTAATTTTGAATAGCCGGATTTACTAACACTTAAAGATTTTCCGTCTTCCATAATTACGTGATAAGATTCTTTTTCAAAAAGTTCAATCTGTTTTATCTTTGAAATTTTTACGATGTAAGATCTGTGAATACGCACAAAATCTTTTGGATTTAAATGATCTTCAAAATATTTCATTGTTTTTTGCTTTAAATATTTCCCCGAATCAGTATAGATCATCACATAATCATCCTGCGCTTCAACATAATTAATTTCATTAACGGGAATGATCGAAATTTTACTGCCGTTTTTAATTACAATTCTTTCTATCGTATCTTTTTGATTTTCAAAATCGGAAATTACATTTTTTACAACTTCTGAATTTTTACTTCTATCGTTTAAAAATATATTTGCTTTTTCAATAGCTTCTTTAAATCTTTCTTTTGAAAAAGGTTTTAAAAGATAATCGGCTGCGTTAACTTCAAAAGCTTTTAAAGCAAATTGATCGTAAGCGGTTGAAAAAATTACCACCGGTTTTTCATCAAGCAGTTCAAGCATTTCAAAGCCGGTTAATTTCGGCATTTGAATATCGAGGAAAATAAGATCCGGCTTAATTTCATTGATCGCTTTTATTCCTTCAAATCCGTTTGAACATTCACTTACAATTTCAATATTTTCAAAATCAGCCAAATATTTTTTGATGATTTCACGCGCAAGATTTTCATCATCAATTATTATTGTTTTAATTTTTTCTTCCATTTTCTTTCGGTATAAATATTTTTGCGGTGAATAAATTATTTTCTTTTTTTGTAGTAAGAAGATTATCCTGATGATAAATTAATTTCAATCTGTTTTTGATATTTTTTAATCCGATCTTTTCGCCTTCAAAAGATGAACTTTCCTCAAAATTATTTTCAATGCGTAAGATTAAATATTCTTCATTTGATACGCAAGTCAATTTTATAAAAACTTTTTCAAAACTTTCATAAACTCCGTATTTGATGGCATTTTCGATAAGCGGCTGTAAAATCATGCTTGGCACAATAAAATTTTCACAACCGGTTTCAACTTCTTCAACAAATTCAAACTTATCACTGAATCTTATTTTTTCAATTTCGATGTAAAGTTTTGCGTTGTTTAATTCATCCTGCAGTGAATTAAATTGCTTTTCATTATTTGCCAAAGTGTAACGCAAATAAGATGAAAGTTTGATTGTCATTTCGCGTGCTTTATCCGCATCAACCATGGTTAAAGATGAAATTGAATTTAGACTGTTAAAAATGAAATGCGGATTTATCTGATATTTTAATGATTTCAATTCGGCTTCTTTTACAAGCGATTTTAATTCAGCTTCATCCAAAAGTTTCTGCTGAAAATTCGTGTAGTAAATGTAAAGGTAATAAAGCGAGACTATGATTACGTAACTTGCAATTCCGAGTGCCATCCGCCAACCGAGAAAATATTCCAGAAAATTTAGATTCTCGCCTGAAACTCTTACTCCGTATTTCAAAATTGCATAGCCGAGTTCAATCCACACAAAAGACGCAACTGCAGCAGCGCCCAAATGTTTGAAAACTAAAATCGCAAGTTTACTTTCATCAATGGAAATGTAGCGCGCTGGAAACCAATATGATAACGCAAGCACAAATAAAAGGGAATCGTAAACTAAAACATCAACAAGCGCATAACTGAATTCAAGATTAAATCCTATATACAAAAATGCAAAATCAATAATCATAATGATTATTATAATTGCCGAAAATATTAATAAATTTCTTTTTACAAAAAACGGATGATGCATTTTATTAATTTAGAATTTAGAATTTAGAAATTGAAATTAGGAAATTAATTTTTTGAATTAAATATAACAATCACCTTTATTAAGAGGGATTTTGAATAAAACTTTTTATCTTTTACATAGTCAATCTTTCAATCTTTGAATCTTTTCATCTTTGAATCTTAAAAAATTACTTAATTTCTCCACCGCCGAATATTACCAGTCCTTTTATAAAAATTGTTTTGCCGTCTTCATAATTTAAGCTCGGGTCTTTTTTTCTTGAATCTGAAAATCCGCCGAAGATCGGAGTAACTTCAACAATCACTTTCCAATCTTTTGGAATTACTAAAGTTATTCCGCCGAACATAGCCAAAACTTCGATAGTATTATTCCCGTTTGCAAGTACGCAATTTTGAAGATCAATTTCACAGCCGCCGAAAATTGCAGTAACTTTTCCACCTTTGAAATTTTCCGATGCAAATGATTTTTCAACTCCACCGAAAATTGCAATATCATTTATGGTTTCTTCCGGTGAATATTTTTCATCAATTTGTGAAAAATTTTCTTTTTTAAATTGATCGGGTAAACCGGATTTTTTATTAAGCGAAATTATTATGTACACGCCGAGAGCAATTAAAACCAAAGGCCAAAGCGATACATTTATCGAAAAGATTTTCAGCATTGTCAGTCGCATTTGATGTAGAACGTACCGCTGCAGCGTAATCAGCACGGAAGATCTCCGCAGCACCTTTCACGCCATTGATACCGGCTACATTGTCACCT
>CBDUBH010000093.1:0-13242 GCA_965365345.1 uncultured Melioribacteraceae bacterium | reverse complement strand
GCAACCATAAAGCCAATTAATACTGATGCAAATACTACAACAAAACCAACGATAACAAACATTGTTACTTATCCTGTACCATATTTAGTGTTTCAATTTGATTAACGTAAGAAAAGATCTGCTCGCATTTCATATTTAAATACGACCATTCAAAAATTCCGCTTAATATTTTTTCTTCAACTTCTGCGGCCAAATTTGTTAATTCATTATAACCCATCATTCCGCCGTTACCACGAATTTCGTGAATTATCATTCTTAATAATTCTTTATTTCTTGTTTGAATTGCCGATTGGATCTTAATTTTCTTTTCGGGAAAACCATCCATGAAAAATTTGATCAGACTTTTTTGAATGTCGCTTTTTTCATTATCAGCCAAAGATTTTTTCTTTTTGGATTTTGAAAGAGTCTCACTGCCCAAAATTTCATTTACATATTTTATAATTGTTTCTTTTTGAAGTGGCTTTGAGATAACTCTATTTGCGCCTGCTTCAACTGCAGCCAAAACATTTCGTTTATCGGTATTTGCACTTATCACAATTACCGGAATGTTTTTCAGATTGTCCAAAACTTTAATTACCTGCAGCATTTTCAAGCCGTCAAAATTCGGCATCATCAAATCCAAAAAGATAATGTCCGGCTTAAACTCAGCAGCTTTTTGAACTCCTTCCAATCCATCATGACAAGTTAAAACTTCGAAATTATAATCCTCAAAAAAAGTTTTTAACGCATGGCGGATTATATCCGAATCATCAACTACCAAAACTTTTATTTTAATATTTTGCATCGCTTTTTAATTTATTAACTTTATTCAACCAAAAAAGAAATTCGAAAACTAAAAGAATATTCCTTCATTTAATTATCGAGATTAATTCGAAGTTCTTGAATTTTTTTTGAAAAAATCTTTTAAAAGATCTCTTATTGTTTAATTTTATTGATCTTTAAGTTTTTCAATTTGGAAATATTTTCTGCATCAATATTTTCTTTTGTGCTTTTTGACGCTTCAATTGTGCTTTCTTTAACGCTTTCATAAATTTCCCCGCGTAAAATTTTTACGCTTGCCGGTGCATCAATTCCAATTTTAATTTGATTATCGGAGATAGAAATTATTTTTACTTTAATTTCGCCGTTAATAACTATCTCTTCATTTAGTTTTCTGGATAAAATTAGCATAACTTCCCTGTTTAATTTTCTTTGAAGAGATTATAATTTACGGGATATTTTTCTTCATCCAAAATTTTTTGGAATCCCGTTTTTTCGTTTTGATTTAAGTAAACCGGTGCTTTTAAATTGATAGTAATTTGCGCGGGATCAGAATTTAATTTAACGATTCCAAATGCTTCAAGATTTTCATCCTGCGGAAATTCTTCTTCGATCATTCTGATTCCGAAAAGCGGGAATACAAGTTCAGGTTCATCAATTGATGTTAACCACAAAAACATTTCATCATTTCCGGAATTGATCAAAAGATATTTTTTGTAATTTTCAAATCCTATTAAACCGTCTTTAAATTCGATTATCATACTTTCATCGAATTCAATTTCACCGAATTGAAGATTTTTAATTTTCATTTTTCTCTTCTTTTTACTTTTAAATTTTAATTTTTATTTTTTCAGAATTATAATGTCAACTCTTCTGTTTGTTTCTCTTCCATCCAAAGTTTCATTTGTTGCAACCGGTTTGTATTCTGAATATCCCACAACCGAAACTTTATCGGGAGAAAGTTGTTCATTATCAATCAAAAAATACGCTGTATTTAATGCGCGCGCAACTGATAAATGCCAATTTGAAGGAAATTCACTGTTTTTTATCGGAATATTATCAGTGTGTCCTTCAATTCTTATATCATTTGGGAGTTGTTTTATTACAGCCGCGATTTTTGAAAGTATTTGCTTTGAGTTTTCTTTTATTTGAGCATTTGCCGAAGGAAATAAAATATCACCTAATATATGAATTGTAATTCCTCTTTCGTTTTCCACTAATTTTATTGAGTTTGCAAGATTATTTTCAACAATAAGGTTTTCCAATTTTCCCTGCAGACTTCCTATCGTAATATTTTCTTTAAAATCAATTTTAGGCAACGGAATTGCGCTCGGTTTTATTTCGGCTTTTTGTGTACCGAATACGCTTTCAAATCCGCCGATCATTTTTTTGTATTTGTTAACGTCAACATTGCTTATTGCATAAAGAATTATGAAAAGCCCCAATAGCAAAGTGATAAGATCGGCATAGGTAATGATATACCTATCCTTATCACCTTCTTCTGCAAAAAGATTTTCGGGATTTTCTTTTATGCGAGGAGTTTTTCTTGATCTTTTTGGGGAAGCATACTTACCAATCTCGCTTTCACTACTGACGGGATTTCCCCACTCTGTAATGCCAAAACTCCCTCCAAAGATATCTCCATCATATTTTTTTCTTCTTGATGACATTTTTTTAATCTATCGCTAATTGGAAGCCATAATAAATTTGCGCTGAACACGCCCCACAAAGTTGCAATGAAAGCCGTTGCAATATTTCTTATAAGTAAATTAGGATCGGCACCGGCGTTTGCCAAAGTCATTACCAATCCCATTACAGTTCCGATAATTCCCATAGTCGGCGCGTAACCGCCCATTTTTGTAAAAATGAAAATATTGGAAAAGTGCCTGTCCTGCATTGTGCGCATTTCGGTTTCGGCAATGTTTTCCAAAGTTTCGGGATCAGTTCCGTCAATTACAAATCTTATTAATTTTTTCGGATAATTGTAAGGAAGTTTTTCACTTTCGCGCTCTAAAACTAAAAATCCTTCTCTACGTGAAATTATTGAAAACTCCACAAAACTGTAGATCAAATTTAGAATGTCATACTTTTTCGGGAAGTACGCCATTTTCATAAGCGGAATTATTTTTTTGAAATTTTCGTAACCGAATCCGATTATTACGGCAGCAAAAGTTCCTCCAAAAACTATAATTAAAGGTGAAATTAAAAACAGCGCTTTTAATGAGCCGCCTTCAATTATGTAAGCGCCAAAAATGCTTGCAATTCCTAAAATAAGTCCGTTAAAATTTGAAATCTTTTTCATTTTACATAAAATCCAAAAGTGATCTTGGTAAAATTGAAGCCGACATTTTATATGACATATCCAAATAATATTGCTGCTGCTGCATATCAATTACGGCTTTTGCAATATCTGTTTCTTTTTCTTTTGAAAGAAGATTTTGAAGTTCTAAAATTTGTCCGCCAAGCAATTCTTTTGTCGCATCAAGTCTGTTCATAACTTCGCCGGCAGAAGTCATTTTACCTAAAATATTTTTACTGAAATCTTCAACGATCTGTGTTTGCGCTGCATCCGGCTTAATTCCGTTGCGCAAATTATCTCGGACTTCAATCAAAGTATTAAAAAGATCGTTTGAGCCGATTGCGCCGAAAATATCATTCCCGGGAACATTAACTTTTTGAATTGTATTCTGGCTTATTCTGATTTTTTGTTCGCCGGTTGTGCTGGTTACATTTTGAACGGCAATATCATTTCCGTCAATATCTTTATCAAATCCGTACGGCGCTTGCGAATGATCTGTTCCGCCGAAAATATATTTTCCTTCGTATTCAGTATTTGCAAGATTCATAATGGCTTTTAATGAAAGATCAATTTGATCTGCAATTGTATTTAGATTAGTATCGGCAAGCGGATTATTCAAATTTGTAAAAAGCACTTTTAAATTTTGAACTTCATCGCCGATAGATTCCATTGTTGAAGTTGTAATTTGCAAAAATGAAAATGTGCTTTCGATATTTTTAATAAAACTTTCGTTGCTTTGAATACTTTCACTTAAGCGCATACTTTTCGAAGTTCCAGAAGGCGAATCCGAAGGTTTATTAATTTTTTGTCCTGTTAAAATCTGCTCCTGCAATTTTTGAATATTGCTTTTGGAGTTATTCATCGAACTTAAATAATTATTCGTTATTAAAATATCGGAGATTCTCATTATTACACCATATTTAATAAAGTTTGAAGAACCTCATCGGCAATTTTAATTAATTTTGCCGAAGCATCATAAGATCTTTGAAATTTTATAACATTTGTCATTTCTTCATCAATTGAAACTCCCGAAACCGAAGCTTTTAAATTATCAAGTTGTTTCAAAACAAGTTGATTTGTTTGCGCATTTTGAGTATTTACTTTTACTTCGCTACCCAGTGAACTTATCATTGCGCCGTAAAATTCGCTAATGCTTTTTCCTTCGATCAATTTTGAATTTTTGAGTCCGGCAATTTTAAGCGCAATATCTCCGTTGCCAGATTCTCCATTTCCTGAAGCGGCAACAAATTTCGGATCCCCTAAAATCTGATCGTTGATTTCAAGTTTTCCGTTAGTGTAACTTTTAAAAAATTCAACTCCGGTAACAGGTGGTTCGTGCGATGTAAATCCGGTTCTGTGCGCATCATTAACGGTATTCATAACCGTATTTGCAATTGAATCGAGTTTTCCTAAATACTCATTGATTCTGTTATTGAAAATATCCAGAGTTGCATTAATTTCACCGCCGCTCAAATTCAAAACAGCATTTTCATCTTTAGTTGAAATTGATAATTGATCGTTATTCAAATTCAATTTGAAATCGTTTACAATGTAAGCATCGGCTGCAAAAACTCCGCCTATCGAAACGCTTACGGTTCCGTTATCTCCATAAAAAGTATCAATGTTTGTAAGTTTACTAAGTTCATCAATTACTGCATCTCTTTGATCCAAAAGATCATTTGCGGGATTTCCGGCAATATTTGATTCAAGAATTTTTTGATTTATAGTTTGAATATCGTGCAGATAAGTATTTAAATTCCCTACTTTTTCTTCAGCGGCAATTATAATGTCTGCTTTTGTTTGATTCATTCCTTCATAAATTGATTGAATTTTTGATGCAAATCTTTGCGCTTCCTGAATAACTTTTCCTTTTAAATGATCAGCGTTTGGCGAAACTGCTAGTTCATCCCAGGAATTAAAAAACGAATTCATTATTGATGAAAGTCCGTTTTCAGAAGGTTCGTTAAATAAAGTTTCAACCTGACCTAAAATTCCGGCGCGTGTATCAGTATCGGCAAATTTTTGATTATAAGATCTGATCTGCACATCGGTTAATCTATCGCGAACGCGCAAAACATCCTGAATTTTTACGCCTGTTCCCCATTCACCGCCGCCTTGAATTTCGGTGCGTTCGGAAGTGAATAGAACTCTTTGACGCGAAAAATTCGGATTGTTAGCATTTGCAACATTGTGCGATGTAACTTCCAAAGCTCTTTGGTAAACTCCAAGGCTCCGGCTCGAAATGTCAAGTAATCTTGAAACTCCCATATCAAACTCTTCTATCTAAAATTGCTTTATTTGAATTTGCGATCGCTTTGATCGTTTCTTTTAAAAATGCGCGTGAATTTTCTATCAAATATAAATTCTGCCTGTTTACAACAGTGATTTGAATTGCCAATTCTTTAATTACCGATTCATATTTGTAAATAAATTCATAATGTTTTTTCGGAATTAATTGCTTAAAAGTTTCGGCAAATTCTTTCAGTTTAAAAGTTGAATTTTTTATAGACGAATTTTGATAAAAATCGGAAATAATTTTTAATCTGTTCTTTTCGCTTACCTGAACTTTTTGAACAGCTTTTTCTTCTTTTAAAATTGCTTCTTCAAGTAAATTTTGATCGTAAGAAATTATTGCATTCTGTTTGATCAAGGAAGTTTCCAAAAGTTCGTTCAGATCAATTACCTGTTGTTCAAGTACTGCAAATAAATTTTTAATATCCATTTTTTATCCGTTTAAATGATTCAGATAACCTAAAACTCGTGTAATGTAAGTTTTTGTTTCTTTAAAAGGCGGAATTCCGTTATGCTTTGCAACATTTCCCGGACCCGCATTATAAGCCGCAAGCGCAAGTTTCAGGTCTCCATTATATTGTCGAAGTAATCCGCTTAAATATTTAGTTCCGCCATGAATATTATCTTTCGGATCCCAAACATTTTTAACGCCCATATCATTTGCAGTTGAATCTATCATCTGCATTAGGCCTTTTGCTTTCGCGTGCGAAATTGCTTTTTCATTTCCGGCTGATTCCGCTAGAATGACTGATTTTATTATGTTTTCATCAACACCGTATTTTTCAGAAGCATCTTTTATGAAATCATCGTATCTGTTAACTCTATTAATTGCTTTTGAACTCGGCGTAATTGATTTTTCAAAATTAGAATTCTCAATATCGATTTTTGAATTTTTTGTCTCTTCTGATTTTTCCGGTTTTGGAATTTCAATTTTGTGAACCGCTTCTTTAACATTAAGCATAGTTTTTTCTAATTCTTCACCTGTCAACTTTTTGTAGATCATATCCGCAACTCCCATTCCGTTTGATTTCGAAATGAAATTTGCAAATTCACCTTCAAATACCGATTCCATTGTATCGCCACCAAATCCTGAATCGCCAAATAAACCTTCGGTTGTTGAAGTCATACTTTTGATCATCATTGATGTTAAAAGTCCTTCAAAATCCATTGAAGCTTTAGCAAGTTTTTGCTTATCGGCATCGGAATAATTTTTCTTTACGGAATTTGTATTTCCGATATTTTCCGGTGCACTGCTAAAGTGCTTATTTTCGTTTGTAATTTTAAGATTCATTTATTTAGTTGACAGTTTTCAGTTAACAGTTTTTTTGCTTTGTCATTCTCCCGATTAAATCGGGATCCGGAATCAGACAAAATTTATTTTATGCTTTTGCTCGCCGTTTGATTCTGAACAAGTCAGAATGACGGCTTAATCTTTCAATCTTTTTATTTTTTAATCTTTCTAAATAATCACCAATTCAGCAACAAGTGAACCTGATTCTTTCAACGCCTGAAAAATTGCAATAATATCTCTTGGCGAAACTTTTAAAGAATTTAACGCTGCAGCAACTTCTTGAACTGTTGCCGCACCTTGAATTGCAATTGCATTACTTTCAGGATCGCTTTCAACAAAAGGAACCTGATTATTAAATACAACGGTATTTCCGTTTGAAAATGCGTTCGGCTGCGAAATTATTGGATATGAACGAATATCAATATTTAAATTTCCGTGTGAAATTGTTGCCGGCAAAATTTTTACGTTTGTTCCCGCAACTACAGTTCCGGTTTTTTCATTCAGAACAACCTTTGCAACTACATCACTTTGAACTTCAATTCCTTCAAGCTCAGCGAAAAATCCCATTAAATTATTTTGCTTTTCTGCCGGAACATTTACAACAATTTCAGAGGCGTCATTTGCTTTTGCAACATCGCCGCCGAATCTTCCATTAATTGCCTGCGCAACATTGTTTGATGTAGTAAAATCAGGGTCTTTCAATAAAACTGTAATTGCCTGTCCGTTAAATCCGTTTGAAGAAACTTGCTTATCTAAAACTCCGCCTCTCGGAATTCTTCCGGCTGTTGCGTGATTTCTTGCAACTCTGCTTCCTGATTCAGTTGAAATATCATATCCGCCAACGGAAATAGGACCTTGAGCAAATCCATAAACTTGTCCATCCAATCCTGAAAGCGGAGTCATAAGTAAAGTTCCGCCTTGAAGACTTGAAGCATCTCCCATTGAAGCGACATTTATATCAAACTCAGCACCGGATTTCAATTGATTGTTTAATTTTGCTGTAACCATAACTGCAGCAACATTTCTGATTCTTAAATCAGTTTGCGGAACGGTAACGCCGAATCTTTTCAGCATACTGGAAACTGATTGCACGGTGAACAAACTTCTGTAAGTATCGCCGGTTCCGGAAAGTCCAACCACTAAACCGTAACCGATAATTTGCTCGTTTCCCGTTCCTTTGAAATAAGCGATATCTTTTATTCTCTGCGCTTGAACTTCAAAAGCGAAAATTGAAATTAGTGTTATTATTAAAAAAATCTTTTTCATTTTTAACCTTAAGAATTCAGATTGAAATCTTATTTGTTGTATTCAAATTTTTGTTTCATTTTTTGAGATTGCCGCGCTTCGCTCGCAATGACTAACTTCCATTTTGTCATCGCGAAATCAACGAAGTTGATTGTGGCGATCTCTGAATTTAAAAACTAGATTGCCACGCTACGCTCGCAATGACATTCAGTATTTTAAAACAGCCAGTGGAAAAATCTTGTAACCCAGCCCGGCTTTTGATTATTGTTTATCATTCCATCGCCTTCAAAAATAATTTCAGCTTCGGAAATGTTATAAGATAAAACCGAATTATCAGCCATAATATCAGAAGGACGAACAATTCCTTTAATTTTCATTAATTGTTCTTCACCGTTGATAACAATTTTTCTTGAACCGCGAACCATCATATTTCCGTTTGCCAAAACTGAATCGATCGTTGCCGAAATTTTTGTTCTAACCTGTCCGCCGGCTTTTGCGGATCCGCTCCCTTTAAAATCATTTCGTGAACCTAATCCAACGCTTGCATCACCGCCGGTTCCTTCCGATCCGTTCATTGAATAATCAGCCGCTCCATTAAATCCTATATCGCTGCTTCTTCCTGTTGATTTTTCTGCGCTGTTTGTCGCTGTTGAAGATTCAACAACAATAATTGTAACAGCATCGCCCGTTCTGTTTGCTTTATAATCAGAGAATAATGAAGATTGAGAGTTCATTCTCATATCTTGCGCATTTGCGGAAATTGCCGCGAATAAAATTACCGCTGAAACTATTTTTACAATTTTCATTTTTTACTCAACTATACTAACACTTGAATTATCTATTACTTTTGCTTTGAACATTTTTTTTTCTGATGAAACAATTCTTATTATCTCATTTTTTGTTCCGTCTTGCCTTGCAATCGCATCAAAACTTACTACAACATTTCCTTTTTTTAAGATTGCCAAAACTTTTTCTCCGCGTTTTACAACGGGGATATCTTCAATTAAACTTTCTGTTAAGATTTCGCCGAATTTTATATTTAATCTAGTCTTGAATTCTTTTAAATTTTCTTTTTCATAAACCGGAACGCTTTTCAAATCTGCAACATTCATCAGTTTTTCTTCAAAAAGATTTGGATTTAGTTCAATTCCTCTTTGAATATTTTCTTTTGCAACCAAAACCTTTTTGAACAATTTTACTTTAAGCGAAATTAAAGATTGCGTTTGCGCTTTTTGATTTTCCGAAATTAAAACCGGAAGATAAAAATTGCTTCCCGCCAATCTGAATTCTCTTGAATTATCAATTTCAATACTTTCTTTTTCTAAATTTTTCGGAAGCGATGAAATTTCAAATTCGATTTTCTCAAATTGATTCAGCTTTTCTTCAAGATATTTCTGAATATCTTTTTGAAAATCATTTTCATTAAAACCAAAGAACAAGAAAAATATTGCGACTATCAGATACATTATCTTTTTAAATTATTTGCGATTGACATCATTTCTTCAACTGTTTTAACAGTTTTTGAATTTATTTCGTATGCTCTTTGCGCCGTGATCATCGAGATCATTTCTTCAACTATATCAACATTTGATGATTCCAAATATCCCTGGTGAAGTTCGCCAAATCCTTCTGAGCCGGCAACTCCTAAAATTGCGGTTCCCGAAGCTTCAGTTTCGATGTACAAATTATCGCCAATTGGCTGTAATCCGCCAGCATTTACAAATTTCGCCAACTCAATATTTCCCAAAACCGCGCTGCTTCCATCCATTAAAGTCGCTTCAACAGTTCCGTCTTTTGCAATTAAAACTTGTCTTATATCTTCATTAATTGAAATTCCCGGTTCAATTTGAAATCCGCCTGAATTTACAAATGTTCCGTTGGAAGAAATCTTAAATGCGCCGTCTCTTGTATAAGCAAAAGTTCCATCCGGTTTTCTTACCTGAAAAAATCCTTCGCCTTGAATTGCAACATCCATCATATTATTTGTTGCGGTAAGATCGCCCTGCTGAAAAATCTTTTGTGTCGATGCCGGCTGAACTCCATTCCCAACTTGAATTTTTGCATTCACTTTATCTTTATTTTGCTGCGAGCTGCCTGATTGCGCGCTTATTGCAACTTCCTGATACATCATATCTTTAAATTCGGCTTTGTTCTTTTTGAAGCCGGTTGTATTGATGTTAGCAATATTATTTGAAACAACTTCAATATTAATTTGCTGTGCGTACATTCCGGATGCCGCTGTTCTTAATGCTCTGGTTGACATTTTTTAATTCTCCAAAAATTAAACTTTACCGATTTCATTTCCGCGTTCAAGTGATTGATCAATTGAACTTATAATTTTTTGAGCTGATTCAAATTCTTTATTTACTGTAATCATCTGCTGCATTTCCAGCATCGGATTTACATTTGCTTCTTCAATAAATCCTTGATTTACACTGTATTCTTCTTCATTAGCTGCAATTAGCGTACCATTTAAAGAGATAAAATTCCCCCCATCTTTTCTCGCCAGATTTTTCGTTTCGTCATTTTTTACAATAAGCAATTCATCAATCACCATTTCGCCGATTCTAACTTCGCCTGATTTGCTTACATTTAAACTTGCTTCTTTATTGAATTTCAATTCGGCAAGATCTATTTCGCCGTTTTTTCCTAAAACTTTATTGCCTTGCTCGTTAACCAAATATCCTTCTTCGGAAATTTGAAATTTGCCGTTTCGTGAGTATTCAATTCCGTCTTTTGATTTTATTGCAAAAAATGCATCGCCGGATAAGGCAAAATCAAGAGGATTTCCGGTATTCAAAAATGAACCGTCAGAAAAATCGGTCAATTGCTTTACATCTTTATCTGCAAAGCGATCCATAATTTCCGAAAACGCCAATTGCCTTTTGTAGCCGGTCGTATTAATATTTGCCAAATTGTTTGCCACCACTTCCATATTTTTTACTTTGGCGTGCATATTTTGCGATGAAGCGTAAAGTCCTTTTATCATTTTTTACCTCTTTGGTATTTTTTATTCACTTTGTAAACGAAAGCCAAAAGTTCTGCAATCACCTGATATAATTTTGCGGGAATTTCTTCTCCGGTTTCAAGTTTTTTTAACGATTCAAATAAAAGCGGATCATCTTTTATTAAAATTTTATTTTCTTTTGCAATCGAAATAATTCTTTCTGCAAGTTCGCCGTAACCTTTCGCAATTACTTTCGGCGCGCCGTTTTTACTTTGATCATAACCTAAAGCAATTGCGCCTTTGCGTATTTCTTTTTCAGATTGTAACATTTACCGAACGCTTGCCTTCATTGAACGAAATTGCACTTTGATCTTTTTTCTTAATATTGATCTTTGCAGAAATATTAATTCTACTTTTCATTCCGCTTATCAATTCAGATTTTTCACCTTCCAAAATTGAATTTGTGCTTTCGGAAGAATTTAAATTCAGATTTAAATTATTTTCTACTAGCAATCCATTTGTCTGAATTTCGCCTAAATTTTCCGGCATCATTTTTAAATTAATTTTAAATGTTGAATTTGAAGTTTGATTTACTTTTTCAAACTCGTATTCAAAAAATTCAAAATCATTTTCATTTTTGATGATAAGAAAATCAGACTGCGTTTGCGATTTTAGATTGTACGCTTTTACCAAAAATAATTTTGTGAAGAGTTTTTCTAAATTTTCAATTTCGGTTAATTCTGTTTCGCTTAATTTTTCTGAAGATTTTAAATTTTCAATTTCGCTTAAAACAATATTTCTGTTTAAGAATTTCTGCTTTAATTTCAGCGCGTCAATTTCAAAAATTTCAAAAATATCAATTGTTAAAATCGAATTTATTTTTTCTGCGATCTTCGCAAAACCCGCATTATTATTGATCGATATTAACCTTTCATAAATCTCTTTTGAAATTTCCTTTGGCGAAAGAGAAATTATTTTTACAAATTCTTCATTTAATTGATCGTAATAATTTTCATTTGAACTTAAGAATTCAACAAGATTTGCTATATCATTTTCGTTTAATTCTGAATTTGAGTTTTCAAGTAAATCAATAATTTTATTTAGTTTATTTTTTTCTATTGGCTTTTTAGAATTGATAAAAGCCTTCAAAACTTTTTCGGAAAATTCACTTTGTTTTATTTGCAGTTTTGAAATCAAAGCGTTCAATAATTCCGGAGTTAAATTTTGTTTGTTAAATAAATTATCAAGCGAAATTGTGAAAGGATTTGTTGAAATTATTTTCGCCAAAAAATTATCATTCAGATTTGCATTTACAGGAAGATTTGCCTGAAAAACTTTTCCATCAACTAAAATTTTAAAACTGCCTTGTAGTTTATCGATCACTTCAACTTTTACAATGGAATTATTTAAAAGCAAATTTTTCCCGGCGGCTGAATTTTCTTCTGCCTTGGGAAAATTGAATTGAACTTGCGCGATATTTGAAATAAAGTTTATCATTCTTTATTTATCGCCTGAAGTTTTGCGGCTAAATAAATTTCGCCTTTGGAAATTGAAAGTTCCTTTGCCTGTTTTGTAATTTCAAATTCGTTTACATCAGCTACAACCGGATGTTTTTGCAAACTTTTTCTGATCTTTCCCAACTGTTCATCCGGTCTTACTTTTATTTTTTCTTCGCGAAGTTTTTTAATATTTTTTTTGAATCTTGATTTTACTTCCTGTTCAATTTTATTTTTTCTTCTTTTCCAGCCTAAAAACAAAAGCGCTGCTAAAAAAATATCAACTAAAATAAAAATCTTAAAGTAAATATTATCCAATATTGATGCGGTTAGAATTGTGTTTTGTAAATTTTGATCAAAAGGAATTTTCTCTCCGGAAATTTCATTTTTTAAATTTTCATTTTTTAAAATTCCGTTTTGTGAAATTATTTTTTGAGAATCTTCTTTTTGTTGAATTTTTTTTTCAGAATTTGAAATGATATTTTGCTGATTTTGTTTTTCTTTTGCTGCTTCGATCTTTCCGCTTACAATGTTTTGAATATTGATCGAATCAAGATTAACTTCATTGTGGATTTGGCTTTTGCTTGAATTTTCCTGCGCAAAAGAATCTATCCAACCAAAATTAAGCGCTATCAAAAGCGCTGCGGCTAAATAGATTTTCATTTTCTGCTTTTTCTCCTGATTGGAAATTTTAATGTTACAACCGAGCTGCTTTTTTGAAGCACATCAATACTGAATTCGCCTTCGTGCTGCTTCATCAAATTTTCAATTATTTTGTAATTTAAATTTGAAAGTTGAGTTGATGGCGCGCCCGGTTTCATTTTGTAGGGCTGAACTACCGCAGTGTTTATCAATTTTACAACAACATTTTCGTTTACGCAGCGTGTTTGAAATATTATTCCGCCGCCTTCAT
>CBDUBH010000092.1:0-13273 GCA_965365345.1 uncultured Melioribacteraceae bacterium | reverse complement strand
TTACAAAATTCAAAATTGATCTTGAAACTGTTTCGGTTGAAGTTCCTGCAGATTCAGCAATTTCCTGTTGAGAGGGAAGTGTATCAATTTCCAAAGTTCCGTTTTTTATCAATCCGGTTTCATCAGCAATTTTTAAGATTGCAGCGGCAACTTTACTTTCGGCATTCCGGTTTGTAAGCAGTTTTATTTTTGTTTCATCAGCTCTGATTTTACTTGAAAATATTTCAATCAGATTTAAAGCGATTTCAAAATTTTGAGAAAGAAGATCAATAAAATCTTTTCTTTCAATTATGAACATTTCAGAATCTTCAATCGCCATTATTGAAAATGTTTTTACGGGATTTTCAAAAAGAAAATGCTCGCCGAATATTTCATTTTCTTCCATGGTCCTTATTGTAACATCACTTGCTGAATCGCTTTTACGAAATACTTTCAATTTACCTTTAATTAAAAAAAATGCTGCGCCTTCAAAATTTTCTTCCGAAAATATCAAATCGTTTTTATTGCAATGAATTATTTTTCCCGCAAGAAAAATACTCTGTTTATAAACGGGATCAAGTTCTGAAATCACAGGAAAAGAATCCGGCAAATTTTCGGGCACAACCATTTTATTTTTCCTTAAAGTTACACTATTAAAATAAAACTGTATTTAAGCAAAATCAAATTAAAGTATAAAAGAGATTTATTTAAGTGTTTTACTTTAAATCGGGTTATTTATATTTAAACGGAATTATTTGATTAATTGACCGGAATTTTTTAATCATAGATTTGTATCAGATAATCATTTTTATAAATTTAATAACATAAAATTTAGAATTTATTTTAAAGTGAAAAATGGAACTTAAATTGCTAATGTAAATTCAAATGTTTATATTTGAAATTTAAATTAAAACCATAAAAACAAATAAAAAAATTAGGAGGAGTTAAAACATGGCTGTTAAAGTTGGAATAAACGGCTTCGGTAGAATCGGAAGACTCGTGTTTAATGCTTTAGTTGAAAAAAATCTTTTAGGTAAAGATGTTGATGTTGTAGCTGTTGTGGATGTTAGCACAGATGCAAAATATTTTGCTTATCAATTACAATATGATTCAGTTCACGGAAAATTGAAAGCTGAAATTACAACCGAAAAAAGCAATTCAGATGCAGCTGAAGATGATGTTTTTGTTGTAAACGGACATAAAGTTAGATGTGTTGCAGCAACAAAAGATCCTTCGCAATTACCTTGGAAAGAGCTTGGTGTTGAGTATGTAATTGAATCAACCGGTTTATTTACAGATTCAGAAAAAGCAAAAGGTCACTTAACCGCCGGCGCAAAAAAAGTTATAATTTCTGCTCCGGGAAAAGGCGAAGTAAAAACTATTGTAATGGGTGTTAATGATAATGAATATGATGCAGAAAAACATAACATAATTTCTAACGCTTCTTGTACAACAAATTGCTTGGCTCCGGTTGTTCATGTTCTTTTAAAGGAAGGTTTGGGAATTGAAACCGGTCTTATGACCACAATTCACTCTTACACTGCAACTCAAAAAACAGTTGACGGTCCTTCCAAAAAAGATTGGAGAGGCGGAAGAGCAGCAGCAATAAATATAATTCCTTCATCAACAGGTGCTGCAAAAGCGGTTGGCGAAGTTTTACCCGTAACAAAAGGTAAATTAACAGGAATGTCATTCAGAGTTCCAACTGCAAACGTTTCTGTGGTTGATCTAACCGTTCGCACTGAAAAAGATTCTTCAATCGAAGAAATTGATTCATTGATGAAGAAAGCTTCTGAAACTTATTTAAAGGGAATTTTGGGCTACACAAATCATGAATTGGTTTCTACTGATTTCATTCATGATGATAGAAGCTCTATTTATGATTCTCTTGCCACAATGCAAAATAATTTAAAAGGCGAAAAGAGATTCTTTAAAATAGTTTCTTGGTACGATAATGAATGGGGTTATTCAAACAGAGTTGTTGATCTTTTATTGAAAATTGTAAAATAATCAGATTATCAAAATGAATATAAACGCAGTCATTCTAAAATTAAATTTTTAGGGCTGCGTTTTTTTTAATGTAGAATTTAATTATTTAAAAAATAAGCTGTCATTCCGGCTCGTCCGGAATCGAACAGCTTTCAAAAATAATATTTTGTTAGATTCCCGACAAGCCGGAACGACAAAATCAAATTTGTACATCTCTAAATTATCTATAAATTCCGGAGGAAAATAAATGAATAAACTTTCAATTGATCAAGTTGATCTTAAAGGAAAAAGAGTGCTTGTTAGAGTTGATTTTAACGTGCCTCTTGATGAAAATTTAAAAATTACAGATGATATTAGAATTACATCAGCGCTTCCAACAATTAATAAAATTATTAATGAAGGCGGAAAAGTTATTTTAATGAGTCATCTTGGAAGACCGAAAGGCGCGCCAAATTCAAAATACAGTTTGAAACCTGCCGCTGAAAGACTTTCAGAACTTTTAGGCAAAGAAGTAAAAATGGCTCCTGATTGTGTTGGTGAAGAAGTAAAATCATTAGTAAATTCAATGCAAAACGGCGATGTTGTTCTTTTGGAAAATTTGAGATTCCACGCCGAAGAGGAAAAAAATAATCCTGATTTTGCAAAACAATTAGCCGAACTTGGCGATGTTTACATTAACGATGCTTTTGGCAGCGCACACCGCGCCCACGCTTCAACAGAAGGCGTTACAAAATATATCACAATAAATGCTTCCGGTTATTTAATGCAAAAAGAATTGGATTATCTTGGCAAAGCAATTTCCGAACCCGAAAGACCTTTCGTGGCGATTTTAGGCGGTTCAAAAATTTCAGGTAAAATTGATGTAATTCAAAATCTTCTGCCAAAAGTAGATACTTTAATTATCGGCGGCGGAATGGCTTACACATTCTTCAAAGCAATGGGCTACGAAATCGGTTCATCAATTTTGGAAGAAGAAAAAATTGAACTTGCAAAAGAACTTTTGGAAAAAACCAAAGATTCAAAAGTAAAATTCTTATTGCCTCTTGATGTTGTTACCGCTTCTGAATTTAAAAATGAATCTCCGCAAGAAAATGTTGATGCCGATAAAATTCCAGCAGAAAAAATGGGATTGGATATTGGACCGAAAACCCGTGAACTTTTCAAAAGTGAAATTGTAAACGCAAAAACAATCGTTTGGAACGGACCAATGGGCGTTTTTGAATTTGATAATTTTGCAAAAGGTACCGATGCAATTGCTCAAGCATTGGTTGAAGCAACTGAAAAAGGCGCAACTACAATTATTGGCGGCGGTGATTCTGCTGCAGCAATTAAAAAAGCCGGATTAGATGAAAAAGTTTCTCACGTTTCAACCGGCGGTGGTGCATCTTTGGAATTTCTGGAAGGAAAAGAATTGCCCGGCGTTACAGCACTAAACGAAAAATAGAATTTCTATCTCTAAAAAAAAAGCAATCTCACAAAGATTGCTTTTTTTTATTTGTGAATCTTTTTTATTACTTGAATTGTTAATTAAAATATATGTAGATTTAATTAATACAAGTTTCCTGATAATTTAAATTTGTAAACTTTCCAAAATCAAATTTTATTGAAAGAAATTTGTTTCGCCGGTTTTTTCAAAGAGAAATTTTTATAAAAATTTGAAAAATAAACAGGCGGTTTACGAAATTTGAAAGTAACAATTCAAGAAAATATAAAAATTAGGATTTTTAATGTACCCGAACGATTCATACAGACCTTCAGGATTTGGCGGCTTTAGTTTATTTCCACCCGTAATAAAAAATCTTTTGCTAATTAACTTTGTGGTTTTTCTGGTTTATAATATTTTATTGCCTTTTATCAAAGTTGATTACTATACTGCCGATAGAATAATTACAAGATATTTTGCTTTGATGCCTTTTGACAGCGGATTTTACGTCTGGCAATTAATAAGTTATCAATTTTTACACGGCGATTTTTGGCACATCTTTTTTAATATGTTTGCGCTTTGGATGTTCGGAATGGAAATTGAAAGCATGTGGGGATCCAAAAAGTTTTTGATCTATTATTTAAGCTGCGGAATTGGCGGTGCGCTTTTACACATGATACTTTCGCCAATGCTGTTTGACAGAATGGCTCCGACTGTTGGCGCTTCCGGTGCAATTTTCGGAATAATGCTTGCATTTGCCATGCTTTTCCCGAACCGATATATTTTCATTTATTTTCTAATTCCGGTAAAAGCTAAATATCTTATTGCATTTTTGATTTTGCTTGAGTTTTTATCTGTCGGCGATGCCGGATTTATTGCGCGTCTAGTTCATTTGGGCGGTGCTTTAACCGGATTTGCTTTTTTGATGTTTGACAGAAGCACAAGAACAAATTTCGATTTCAGAAGAATGGTGGATTCATTCAAAAAACCCGGCGCTACAGGTCGTTCAGGACAGTTCAGAAAAAATCCATATTCACAAAAAGAACCGGTTAGAGAAGCTGAATTTTACGAAATAAATAAAAATAAAAACGATAATGATATTGAAGTAACGCAAGAAGAAATCGATAGAATTCTTGATAAAATTAGCCAAAGCGGTTATCAAAATTTGACAGAGAAAGAAAAAAGAATTTTATTCGAAGCAAGCAAGAAAAGCTGATGAAGAAATTACTTATTTTACTTTTTGCATTCAGTACAATATTTATTGCTTCATGCAAAAAGAAAAACGTAATCGAAAAAGAAAAATTTGCCGAAGTTTACGTTGAAATTTTGATATCGCAGGAAAAGTATAAAGGCGATTTTGCTAAAGCTGATTCAAGCAGAAAAGTCATTTACTCAAAATATGAAATTACGGATGAACAATATCATTCAACTCTGGAGAATTATGGCAGCGATCAGAAAAAATGGGATGATTTTTTTGAACTTGTAAATAAAAAAATTGACGAACTTCAGAAGAATAATAAAAATAAAAAGTAAATATTTTGTATACTTCAGAATTCTTAAGTTCAAAAATTCTTACTTCTAAAATAACTTATCCAAATTTAATTTTTGCTGCAGCAATTCTTATCTTGGAAAATGTAATTTCTTCAGGCAATCTTTCCTTGAGATCTTTCAGATCTTTGTAACCTTTAAATATTTCTGAATTAATTGTTTCCAATTCACCCGCGGCAAATAAATTTTCGATTTCCGTTTCAGGATAAAATTCCAGAATGGATTCGATCTGCATTGATACAACTGCTTCTGAAAGTTTTCTCAGTGATGAAATTTCAGCAAGTGTATGACCTTTTTTCATCAAAATAAAAGTCTCGGAAATATTTGCGGGAAGTCCGGTTTGTCCTTTATTTTCATGGTTTGCTACAGAATATTTCAAATGTTCTTTTATTATATCTAAAAATTCAAATCCGATTTTATTGAACATTCTTTGATTCATTCCGTTGATCAACAAAAATTTATTTGGCGTATCAGGTTTTTTTTCGGCAATGATCCGCAAAGTATCATCAGGACAAATCAAATATGCCGGCTGTACAAATTTTTCCGAAATTTCTTTTCTTGCTTCGCGAAGTTTATTGAAAAGCTCCAAAGTTTCTTCATAATTATTTTCACTTTGAATTTCATTTTCTCCTTCAACTGAAATTTTTTCTTTACCTGATTCTGAAATTTTTATCTTTGATCCGAATTTAAATATTTCCTCCTTAGAATTAAGTTCTGCCAAAACAGATTGAATTTCATCTGATGAATAATTTGAGCAGCAACCATAAATTCCCTTATGAGTTTTTGCAAGCTCAGAATTTTTTCCGGTTAACAAATTGATTAATTCTTTTTCGGAAGTCTCTTTTTTAATTTCGTGTAAAGCCCGCAAAATAAGCTCGGCAAGGTAGTTTTTATTAATTTTTTGTGAGGGTGAATTTTCATTTGTACAGTTATCGCATTTGCCGCATTTATAATTCTGAATATCTTCTCCAAAATATTCAATAATAAATTTCATTCTGCATTCATCGGTGTAAGCAAATTCAATCATCTTATCCAATTTTGAAATTGCATTAAGATAATTTTCATTAATTATTTTTGATTCGAGATTCAAATTTTCAGGTTTAACTCTTGGCTGCACCAATTTTACGGCAGTTTCAGAGTTTGGTTTAAAATATTCCGCAATTCCGATATTATTTAAAATCGTAAAAGTTGAGTCCAAATATTCTTCAGGAACACTGAATTTTTCTGCAATTTGATTTAATGAAAATTGAATTTTGTTAGTAAATATTTGACTACCGAAATTTCGCAGCATCAAAATTATCACATCTTTAATCGCATCGTTCGCAACCGATTTAACATACTCCTTTAATTTTTCCGGCGGCAAATTAAATTTAAAATTATATCTTTTTGAATATTCCGAAATTTGTTTTAAGTAACCTGCGTTTTCCAAAATGTTAAGTGAAGCAGAAATCAGTACTGGGGTTAAACTTTTATTTGAATAATTTGAAATAAAATCCGGCTTAACCGTTAATTCATTTTCCGGAGTTGAACCGACCGCAACTTTATTAAAATCACAGATCGCATTGTAAATATTGATGATCAGCGATTTATCCGGATAAGAATTTTCGATAAAATATTTTTGAATATTTTTATCAGAATCATCAAAAAGTAAAATTGCATTTGAATCAAAACCATCCCGTCCGGCTCTGCCGATTTCCTGATAATAATTTTCAATAGTTCCGGGAATATTGTAATGAATAATTGTGCGTATATCTTTTTTATTAATTCCCATTCCAAAAGCTGTTGTTGCGGCAATTACTTTTATTTTCCCGGCAAGAAAAAATTCTTGTATCAATCTTCTTTCTTCTGCCGGTAATCCTGCGTGATAGCGGGCTGCGTTAAATTTGTAAAGATTTAAAAAATCAGCAATTTCTTCAGTTCTTTTTCGCGAAGCCGCATAAACAATAGCCGGAGTTTGATATTTTGAAATAATATTTAAACATTCTTCTTTTTTATTTGAAGATTTAATGACATTTATACTAATATTGCTGCGCTCAAATCCTCTGATAAAAATTTGTGGATCACTTATTTCAAGCTGTTTTATTATATCTTGAACTACCTCAGGTGTTGCCGTTGCAGTAAAAGCCGAGATGCTTTTAAATCCAATATATTTTGCAAAGTCTTTTATTTTTCTGTAACTCGGTCTGAAATTGTGTCCCCATTCACTAATGCAATGTGCCTCATCAATAAATAAAAATTCCGGATTCAGTGATTTAATTTTTTCGGCAAATGAAATTCCTTCAAGTTTTTCGGGAGCTAAATAAAGCAGTTTGATTTTCTTTTCTGAAATATTGCGTAAAACATTTTCAATTTCTTTAAAAGATAATGTGCTATTAACAAAAGCTGCATTTAAATTTGTTTTATTAATTTCATCAACCTGATCTTTCATCAAAGCTATAAGCGGTGAAATTACGATAGAAAAATTATTGCTCATTAAAGCGGGAAGTTGATAGCATAAAGATTTTCCGCCGCCTGTGGGAAGCACTGCAACAACATTCTTATCATCCAAAATTGAATTTATGATTTCCTGCTGTCCCGCTCGAAATTCATCGTAACCGAAAAATTCTTTTAATTTATTTTTGATTGATGATTCAATATTCATTTATTGCAAATCAGATTTATGAAATTAAAATGGAAAAATAATATTTATGATTTTCAACTTTTTTTAAAATCAATACGTCAAATTACTAAAACTCACTTTAAATTTATTTTCATTATTTTAATAAATCAATAAAATAAAAAATGTTATGTCAATTATTCACACACACAATTTAACAAAGATCTACAAAACAAATTTTCCTAAAAGGGAAGTTAATGCTTTGCAGGATCTTAATTTGGAAATTCCCAAAGGCTCAATTTTCGGATTGCTTGGACCAAACGGCGCAGGAAAAACAACACTCGTAAAAATCCTGCTTAACATAACTCATCCGACAAAAGGCAGCGCAGAAATTTTAGGTGAAGATATTTATAATTATAAAATTCACAAAAAGATCGGTTACTTGCCCGAAAATCATAAATATCCTAATTATCTTACTGCAGAACAAGTTTTAAGTTTCTTCGGTAAATTAAGCGGCTGCGATGAACGGGAACTTCCGAAAAAAATTGATCATCTTTTGGAATTGGTAAATCTTGAAAAATGGAAAAAAGTAAAAGTGAAAAATTATTCAAAAGGAATGATGCAAAGATTGGGATTGGCGCAGGCAATTATAAATGATCCGGAATTGATCTTTCTTGATGAACCTACTGACGGCGTTGATCCAATAGGCAGAAAAGAAATTCGCGAACTTTTGCTCAGATTAAAAGAGCAGGGGAAAACAATCTTTTTGAACAGTCATTTACTTTCCGAAGTTGAAATGATAACCGATAGAGTGGCAATTTTACACAAAGGAATTTTACTTAAAGAAGGAACCGTTAGCGAACTTTCTGAAAATAAAATGGAATATAAAATTTCAGTTGAAAGTTTTGATCATAATTTCAATTTCGAAAGATTCAACATTTCAAAAATAAACGGACTTTCATTTGAAGTGAAAACAGAAACGGTACGAGAGTTAAACGAAATAATTGACGCTTTACGAAGTTCCGGTTTGCAAATTACGGCAGTTGAACCAATAAAAAATTCACTTGAAGATATTTTCGTTTCTTTAATTCAAAAAACTGAAGGAGCAAAAAATTGAAAAATATAATTCACATAATCCGGTTTACTTTTCGCGAAGCTCTTTCAAAAAATATTTTCAAAATTTTTATGGTAATTTCAACAATTGCAATTTTAATTTTGGCAGCGGTCTTAAATTTTTCAAGTGATATGATCCCAAAAGTTAATGATCCTGATTTTATGAATGAAACCGTAACGGCGATTATGCTGGGATTTATTCCCGGAATTTTCGGCGGCGGAATTTTTCTTTCAATATTTGCAACCGCGGGAATTACATCTGATATGCTTGAAAAAGGTAATATTGATCTTCTTCTTTCAAAACCGGTTTCAAGAATGCAATTGATCGCAGGAAAATTTTTAGGAAATGTGTTGATCGTTTTTGCAAATGTAGCTTATGCGGTTATCGGAATTTGGCTTACGGCAAGCATAATTTTTAATGTTTGGAATTTCAATTTTCTCCTTTCAATTTTCACAATTACTTATGCTTTTGCGGTAATATATTCTTTGATAATGCTTATCACCATAATGATGCGAAATTCCGTTTTGGCAATGATAATTTCATATCTGGTATTTTTTATTTTAAGTCCGCTTTTAGCCGCGCGTGAAAGTATTTATCCGGTTATAGAAAATAATTTTCTTAAAGGATTGATTGAAGTTTTTTATTATATAACTCCGCAAATAAGCGAGCTTGGAAAAGCAACGGTTATGATTGCGGGAAATTTAGCGCTTGATAGTTACGCACCGTTTGCGGTCTCATTTTTGCTAATGCTTCTCATTTTAACATTAAGTGTTATTATTTTTAATAAAAAAGATTATTAAAACTTCAAAAACATCAAAATATCTAAATATTTTAACTTGGAACGGATTTTGCATTTGTTAATAAGTTTATTGTAACTATTTTTACAAATCAAAATTTGAAAATTAAATTTATGGGTGATCTTTTCTATGGATGAAGAAAAATTAAAATTGGAAGATCTTCTCGGAAGTTCTCCGGTAAAAGAAGAAAGAGAAAGAATTGAGCTTGTTGCAATTGTAGGCGCCGGCTTAATGGGACAGGGAATTGCACAAACAATTGCCAATGCGGGATTGGATGTAATCTTGATCGAAAGAACCAAAGATAAAATTGATGAGGCGCAAAGCCGTCTTTCTGAATCAATGGATAGGGAAATCAATCGCTGGGCTATGACCAAAAGCGAAAAAAAATCTATTATGAGCAGAATAAAATGGACGACTGACATAAGCGAAATTCAAGATTGCGATGCTGTAATTGAAGCTGTTGATGAAGATCTGGAATTAAAAAGACAGATATTCAAAAAGATTGATGAAGTTGCAAAACCTTCGGCAATTATTGTTTCTAATACCTCAACATTGAGTTTGACAAAAATTGCAGATGTTACCGAAAGAGCTGACAAAATTATCGGAATGCACTTTTTAAATCCGGTTCCAAAAGTTCCGCTTGTTGAATTGGTCCGCGCAATGGATACTTCGGAAGAAACCGTAAAAAAGATCAAAGAATTTGTTGCTAAGATCGGAAAAACCGCAGTAGAAGTTTATGAATATCCCGGATTCGTTACAACTCGCGCAATTGTTCCGCTGCTTAACGAAGCGATGTATATATTACTTGAAGGTGTTGCAACTGCCGAAGGAATTGATACCGCAATGAAACTCGGATATAATTTTCCGGTAGGTCCTTTGGAAATGGCAGATGCAATGGGATTGGACGAAGTTTTAGCTTGGATGGAAACATTATGGAAAACTCTGGGCGAACCGAGATACCGCGCTTGTCCTATTTTACGTAAATTGGTTCGTGAAAGAAAACTCGGTAAAAAAACCGGTGAAGGTTTCTATAAATACAATGCTGAAGGAAAAATAATTTCATAGGAGTTTTTTAATAAATGAAAGTTTTAGTTTTAAACTGCGGAAGTTCTTCAATAAAATATCAATTTATTGATACTGAAAATCAATTTGCGCTGGCAAAAGGTCTTGTAGAAAGGATCGGAATGGCAAGCGCAGTTTTAACCCACACTCCGCACGGAAAAGAAAAAATAAAAATCGTGGGTGAAATTCTCGATCATTCAATTGCAATTGAATATGTGATCGCTGTTTTGTTAAGTAAAAATCATGGTGTTATAAAAGATAAAAGTGAAATTGATGCTGTAGGACACAGAGTTGCACACGGCGGTGAAACTTTTACAGAATCTGCTTTGGTTACAGATAATGTTATGAATTCTTTAATTGATTGTATTGAACTTGCACCATTGCACAATCCTGCAAATATAAAAGGAATTCAAGCGGTTAAAAGACATCTTCCTGAAGTTCCTCAAGTTGCTGTTTTTGATACATCTTTTCATTCTCATATGCCGCCGCAATCTTATTTGTATGCAATTCCGTATGAACTTTATACCAAATATAAAATCAGGCGATACGGATTTCACGGAACTTCATACAGATTTGTAATTGAAAGAGCTGCGGAAATGCTTGGCAAACCTGTTGAAGATTTAAATGTTGTAGCATGTCATTTAGGTAACGGTGCAAGTATTACGGCAATAAAAGGCGGAATTTCAATTGATACATCAATGGGATTTACTCCGCTTGAGGGTTTGGTAATGGGTACAAGAAGCGGTGATATGGATCCTTCCTTAATTCTTTACGTAATGGGAAAAGAAGGTTTAACACTAGCCGAAGCAAACACTTTGCTTAATAAACACAGCGGTGTTGTTGGCTTAAGCGGTGAAAGCAGCGATATGCGCGAACTTGAAGAAGCCGTTACCCAAGGTAATAAACGTGCAATTCAGGCATTTGATGTATATAACTATAGAATCAAAAAATATCTCGGCTCATACACTGCTGCTTTAGGAAGATTGGATGCAATAATCTTTACGGGCGGCGTTGGTGAAAATTCTGAAATGGTTCGCCAGGCAGTTTGCGGCGATATGCAATTCTTGGGAATTGAACTTGATGAAGCATTGAATAACAGCAGACCAAAAGGCGAAGTTGATCTTGCAACTGCAAACAGCAAAGTAAGAATTTTGAAGATCCCTACAAACGAAGAACTCGTTATTGCAATGGATACTCAAAATATTGTTAAACACCAAATGACCGAAAATTAAAGTTAATAAAATATTTTATGGTATAAATTATTTAGCCCCTAAATGAAAAGGGGCTTTTTTATTTTAAAATTCTGAATTTTTTTTTAATTTTTTTGTCACAACTTTAATTTTCGTGCGTTATATATATGTGAGGGAAAATTGTTTGTTCTTAAATTAAAATAATTACAGTAAAAACTTCGGGAAATTAAAATGTTACCTAAAAACTTTATTGGGGATTTGTCATTTAAAGGAGGGACAAGATTTTTAATAATCTTATTTTTGATATTTAATAATTCCATTTCCGGAATTCAATTAGCATCAACTGACCAAATCAGGTCAAAAGAAGGCGGAGATTCAAAACCAAAGCCAAAAAACATAACTCAAATAATTTGTGAAATAAGCGATGGCAAAATTATTAGCGAAAGAAAACTTTCTTCTGCTGATTTAAACGAAAGTGAAATTGAAGCAAATACTTATGATCAAGAAGGAATTATTGCGGAAAATGATCTTTCGGTAAAATTTAATACTGCCGGACAAAAAACAGGTAATAAAAATATCAATTTCAAATCGGGCATTGAAAAAAATATTTTGTATTTCTACAATGATAGTGTTCTAACTTCAACCGTACATTTAAATAAATTTGGCGATACAGTTGCAGTTTGGTTTTATAAATATGACGAACGCGGAAATTTGATTGAAGAATGTGAACGCAAAAGCATGAGATTTGAGCGTGCAAAATGGGTTTACACATATGATGAAAAATCAAATTTACTCGAAGCCCAATTTTACAGAAACGGAAAATATGTAAAAAGCAATATTTATACTTACGAAAATTACATATGTGAATGCTGCGAAGAGCATGAAAATATTTGTGAATGCAGAAGAATTGAAAAAGTAATAACTCATATTGATGGAAAAGTAAAAAAGAGATCAATTTTGAAATATAATTGTAAAGGCAATATTGTTGAAGAAATCATCTACAACAAAAAAGGGGAAAACAGTCTTAACATTAAAAGCAAATACAATCAATACGGCTATAAGTCAGAAAAATATTATGACAGAAAAGACCGTAATGATTATCTGATCCGTTACGAATACGAATATTTCAATTAAATTCTGCTAAATAAAATTAAAACCGGACCAGACATTTAACAATAGAATTTCTGGAACCGGTTTTTTTATTTCAAACCTTATTTTGATTTAATTTTTATTAATCATTTTAAATCAAATTTATCCGATCATTTAATTACAAATTTCAATGCAACTTTTTGAAAATTCCGATCGTCTAACCTAATGGAATTTTGAGGTTTAACTTTAAAAATCTTATTTTGATGCATTCAAAAAATTGGGAGTCAACATGAACTTTAAACCAAAAATGCTAATTGCATTTCTATTAATTCTCACCTTCAGCATTCAGGCGCAAATTTTGGAAAGAAAAGATGTTCCTGAAAAGTACACATGGAATTTATCCGATATGTACAAAAATCTTGATGACTGGCAGCAATCCAAAAAAAATATTTCGAAAAATCTTGATGAAATTGCAAAATATAAAGG
>CBDUBH010000091.1:0-14027 GCA_965365345.1 uncultured Melioribacteraceae bacterium | reverse complement strand
ATCGGTTTGTTTATCGGTTCTGCAAAAGGAAAATTAATAAGAGTATATTAATTTGCATGAAAAAATACAATTTAAATGAATTAAAAATATTCATTATCACCTTGATTTTATTGGCTTTTAACGGATGCCTTGAAAATCCTTCAACAATTCCGGTTGATTTGGAATTTGAATCTGCCGCTGAATTGCTTCAATATTTAGAATCGCAAGGTGATTACATAAATTCAATGGATGCACCTTCAATAATTACAGCGTCGAGTGTTTATGAAAAACTAAATGAATTTTCAATAATTGATATTCGTCCGCAAGCTGAATTTACAAAAGGACGTATTCAAGGTGCCGTAAATATTAAACCCAATGAAATAATTTCATACATAAAAGATAAACCTTTTGAAAAATTTCTAATAGTAAGTTCAAGCGGACAGTCAGCTGCTTATTACACTTGTTTAATGCGTTTATACGGAATAAATAATGTTTATTCATTAAAGTACGGAATGGCATCTTGGCACAGTGATTTTGCAGATGTTTGGCTTAGATCAGTTAAAGACAGTGATTTTCTAAATGAATTTAATAATATTTTTTACGAAAAGGACAAATATTATGAATTGCCGGAAATTCAATTAGGCGAAGGCAATAATTTTGAAGAAAAAGTTAAAAGTAGAATATCAATTATGATGAATGAAGAATTTTCTGATATAATTTCAATTGAACAAAATTCCATCTCTGTTGATTTTGATAGAATTTATAATTCAATCGAAAATTATTATATAATTTGTTTTGGTCCGGAAACTTTATATGAAGCGCCCGGAAAAGGTGATGAAGTTCCCGGGCATCCTAAGGAAACGGTTCTTTATATTCCCTATCTTGATTTTAAGAGCTCAAGATTTCTGCAAACAATTCCTTCAAATAAAAAGATTTTGGTTTACGATAGCAACGGACATTTCAGCGCTTTTGCAACTGCATATCTGCGTCTGCTCGGCTATGATGCTTATTCAGTATTATTTGGTGCAAACGCTTTATTTTATAACAGAATAAATAATCCCCAAAATCCGAATTATAAAGATGCATTTAATCTAAATGAAATATGGAATTTCCTATATGAAAAATGAGTTTTACTTTTATAAATAATTTAATAGTTGTTAAATTCTATACGTAAATTTTTAATCGTTTAAGAATTTTATTTTTTCATTTTTGATTTTACAATCAATTCTATTTCAAATCTTCGAGCATAATTTTCAATTTGGAAAGTTTATCTTCCCAATCAGATTTTTTCTGATTTTCTTTTTCAACAACTTCTTTTGGTGCGTTGTTAACAAAATTTTCATTTGATAATTTTTTTGTAACGCCTTGCAAACTTCCTTCCAATCTCGCAATATCTTTTTGAAGTCTGCTTCTTTCAACACCCAGATCAATTAAGCCTTCAAGGGGAACGTAAATCTCTGTATCTTTTACGACTGCAGATGCACTTGCTTTCGGTTTTTCTAAATTTGCATCCGCTGAAATTTTTTCAACTTTACCTAATTTTTTCAAATAATTTTTTTGATCTTCCGTAATGTTTGCGGCTTTCAAAAATACATCAACATTTTTTGATGGAGGAATATTCATTTCACCACGGATATTACGAATCGCGGTTACAATTTCCTGAACAAAATTCATTTCTCTTTCAGCATTTTCGTCAACTAAATTTTGATTGAATTCCGGGAAATCAGAAATGGAAATACTTTCTGCGGATTTCCTCGGTGACATCAACTGCCAAATTTCTTCCGTTAAGTACGGCATAAAAGGATGAACCAATTTCAGCATTTCTTCAAACAGCGAAATTGCGCGGGTTAAAACTGCTGATTTCACTTCGGCATCATCAGAATATAATTTGCTTTTTGACATTTCGATGTACCAATCGCAGAAATCATTCCACACATAAGAGTAAATTAATTTTATCGCGTTATTTATTTCAAATTTATCAAGCGCGTTTTCAATTTCTTTTAAAGTTGATTGGAATCTTGAAATTATCCACTTATCAGCAAAATCCAAATGCTTATCTTTTAATTCATCTTTTACCGGAATTGTTTGGGCATTCATTAAAAGATATCTTCCCGCGTTCCAAATTTTGTTTGCGAAGTTTCTTCCGAGCTCGCATTTTTCGGAACTGAAAAGAACATCTTGTCCGAGCGGAGCCAAATATAAAATCGTAAATCTTAAAGCATCGGCGCCGTATTCCGCAATAACATCAAGCGGATCGGGAGAATTTCCGAGCGATTTGCTCATCTTTCTTCCTTGCATATCGCGGATTACACTTGTGAAATAAACATCTTTAAACGGAATATCATTTTTAAATTCCAAGCCCGCCATTATCATTCTTGCAACCCAAAAGAAAATTATATCCGGGGCGGTTACAAGTGTATCGGTCGGATAATAATATTTTTGTTCTTCTTCGGTTTTGAAAACATCGAAAGCCCAAAGCCAGCTTGATGCCCATGTATCAAGCACATCTTCATCCTGCTTCCAATTTTCAATATCGCTTGGCGGATTTACATCGCAATAAATTTCATTTGTGTTTTTATTGTACCAAACGGGAATGCGGTGTCCCCACCAAAGCTGGCGCGAAATACACCAATCTTTAATGTTCACCATCCAATGTTCATAAGTTTTTACCCAATGTTCCGGATGAAATTTTACTTTTCCATCTTTGACAACTTCGAGCGCATTTTTTGCAAGCTCATCCATTTTCAAAAACCATTGTTCTGAAAGATAAGGTTCAATAGGAACTCCGCCGCGCTCTGAATATCCGATATTATTTACATGCTCATCTTCTTTTATAAGAAGCTCAAGCGATTTCATTCTTTCCAAAACTAATTTGCGGACTTCAAATCTATCTTTATTTTTAAAATCTTCCGGAACATTATTATTTGTCGAAGCATCATCATTGAAAATATTTATCATTTCCAAATTGTGGCGCATTCCCATTTCGTAATCGTTAAAATCATGAGCGGGCGTAACTTTTACTGCGCCTGTACCGAATTCCATTTCAACATATTCATCAGCAAAAATCGGAATCTCTCTGCCAACAATCGGAAGAACAACTTTTTTGCCGATAAGATTTTTATATCTTTCATCATTCGGATTTACTGCAATTCCGGTATCGCCAAGCATAGTTTCTGGACGTGTAGTCGCAACAACAATAAATTCATCAGAATCTTTTACCGGATATTTGAAATACCAAAGTTTTCCTTGTGAAAGTTGATATTTTACTTCTTCATCGGAAATTGCAGATTTAGAAACCGGACACCAATTTACCATTCTGTAACCGCGGTAGATCAATCCTTTTTTATAAAGTTCAACGAAAGATTCAATTACTTTATCATAATAATGTTCATCCATCGTGAATCTTTCGCGCTGCCAATCACAACTTACGCCAAGCTTACGCAATTGCTTTGTAATTATTCCGCCGTATTTGTGAGTCCACTCCCAGCAGTGTTCCAGAAATTTTTCTCTTCCGATTTCCTTTTTGGAAATTCCTTTTTCGTTCAAATAATTTGTAACTTTTGTTTCAGTTGCAATTGATGCGTGATCAGTTCCGGGAACCCAACAGGCATTGAATCCCTTCATTCTTTTATAACGAATGAGAACATCTTGAATTGTGTTATTCAAAATGTGACCCATCGTTAAAATTCCCGTAACATTCGGCGGAGGAATTACAATCGTGTAAGGCGTTTTTGATTCATCAATTTCGGAATGATATAATTTATGATGTTCCCAATATTGATACCATTTATCTTCAACTTCATTTGGAGCGTACGCTTTCGGAATTTCGTTTAAATTGATTTCAGACATTATTCACTTACCATTTTTATTTTAATCGTTAAATATAAGAAAAATGACAAAATAATTTGAGGGAATTATGACGGGAATTTAAATTATATAAAGGAAATATTTTTTTGGTATGTGTTCAAATTCTCCATAGAGACATGATATACCCATTTTTACAATTCAAAGATGAAAATTATTTTTCCTCTAATTTTTCCAAAGCTTCAGCATAAACATTTTCAACAAGTTCTTTTTCAAAAATTAAAAACATCTGGGATGAAGAAATTCCGTAATTGATAATTACTTTTCCTTTGTTTACATCATGATTATCAATATTGAAAGTTGATTGAATAAAATAATTATTCAAATTTTTGTAGGCTTCTTGCGCTGTGTAAACTTCTGAAATTACTTTTGCCTTTTCATAATCAATATGAATAAATGCTTGAGTTGCAAGCGCGGTTTCCCAAGCAGTGCTTTTTAGAAATGCCGGAATAAAAGAAATATTGTCAGTTTTAATTTTATCAATATTATTTTCTTTTTCGGCAATTTGTTTTAAAGTTTTTAATGTATCACTCAGAGATTGATGACTAGGAAGAATCACTTCCAAAGTTTTTTTATTTTCTTTCATTTCTTCTATGATGTTAGTTAAAGCTTTTTCTGCAAGTTCTTCATTTGCTCTGTTTGCGCGCCATTCATTTACAGCAAGTGCGAGAAGCACTGCAAAAATTATTGAAAAAATTTCAAGAAGAATTTTTGCAATGTTGATTTCTTTTCTAATCTTTTCGAACATATTTACCTCAATAAAGTTGGATTTTTTTTGAACATTTCGTCATTCCGGCTTGTCCGGAATCTTTTTTATTTTAATATTATGAAGTATACCCGACTTTGCCGGAATGACAGCCTTTTAGATTTCCAGTTTTCAAATTTTCTCAGATGCAATTTTTAATTCGCGCAAAGTTTCAACTATCTTTTCAAAATTATAACCTGCATTTAATCCGCTTGGATTCGGCAAAACCCAAATTTTAGTTTCGCCTATGTTTTCTTCCTGCAATCCTACTTTTGCTTTGGATTTGTCGAATGCTATTCTGTATGCGCCAATTCCAAGTACGGCTAAAATCTTCGGTTTATATTTTTTAATTTTTTCTTTTAAGATTTCCCCGCCTTCTATAAATTCTTCTTTTTGAATTTCATCTGCTTTTGCGGTTGCGCGCGCAACAAAATTAGTAATTCCCAATCCGTAATTTAATAATTTTTTTTCATCAAACGGCGAAAGAATTTCCGGCGTAAAACCCGCTTCAAAAAGTGAAGGCCAAAATCTGTTTCCGGATCTGCCGAAATTATGCCCGATTGCTGCGGTGTAAAGTCCGGGATTTATTCCGCAAAATAAAATTTTAAGATTGTAATCAATTACATCATCAATTGTTTTATTTTTTGCAGCAATAATTTCTTCTTGTGTAGGTTTATAAAATTTGTTCATTTTTGTTTTATTTTTTATTAATATTTTTCAAAAAAAGGATTCCGGACAAGCCGGAATGACGGAAATTTTTCGAATCTTTTTAATCTTTATATCTTTTTAATCTTTTACCAAGGCCATTATCAAAATATTTTCATAAATGTTCTCGTAGAATCTTGCGTTTATTTTTCTTCCTTCAAGTTTAAATCCGAGTTTAAAATAAAGATTTATTGCGGGAATATTGCTTTCGTAAACTTCAAGTTCAATGCGGGTAATATTATTTTCAAAAGCATCTTTTATCGCAAGGGTTGCCAAATTTTTCCCGATTCCTTTTCCTCTGAAATTTTGATGAATTCCCATTCCCAATTTTCCAGAATGTGTAAATCCTTCAAGTGAATTTGGTACGATATCACACCAACCGATAATTTCATTATTTACTAGCGCATAAAAATTTGAACTTCCTTTTTCCAGACTTTCGTAAACAAATTGTTTTAATTGATGAACCGGCGGTGATTCCGTAAAAGCCAAATATTTTTTTTCTTTGCAAATTGCGTCGAGAAGATTATAAAAATCCTTTAAATACTGAGGCTTAAATTTTGAATATGTAATTTGATGATCCGGCATTTCAAATAATTTATTTTTTCTTTTAAACTTAAAAATTTGAAATAGATTTGGTCAAATTAATTTTGTGTGAATTAATTTAGTATTGAATGAAGTTACTATTTTTATAACTTAATTGATACACTTTTATTGCGAAGAAATATGTTTGACAAATAGAGGAGTTCCTTATGGATGCACTTAATATTGCCAACCTGAAAGAATTAATGCAAATGACTGACGATACCAGCATTTCAATTTATTTACCAACATTTAAAAAAGGAGCCGAAACTGAGCAGAACAGCATCAGATTTAGAAATATTATCCGTGAAACCGAAAAACAGCTAAAGGGAAAAGGTCACAGAAAAAGTTCTATTGACAAAATTTTAACTCCGGCAAAACAATTAATTAATGATAGCGATTTTTGGAATCATCAAAGTGAAGGATTTGCCGTTTTTATGTCTCCTAATGTTTTTAAATATTTCAGAGTTCCAATTGAATTCAGTGAAGAAATGTACATTAACAGCAGGTTTTATATTAAACCGATCTTACCTGCAATAAACAGAAATGAAAAATTCTTTGTGCTTTCACTTGACAGAAAACAGATCCGTTTATTTGAAGGAACAAGATACGGGATAAATGAAGTTGAACTTGACAATATTCCTACAAGCTTAGAAGAGGAAGTTGAGGATTTTGAATTTCATCAACTTACTTTCAGAACAAATCAAAGGGGAGCTAATAAACCTCAGCTTTATAACGGTCCCGGATTTGGAACTGATGATGCTCGCTGGATAAAAGATTTACACAGATTTTATCAAAGAATTGATAAAGGAATTATCAATAAACTTGGAGAAGGATATCCGCCGCTGGTACTTTCAGGAGTTGAATATTTAATTCCGCATTTTCGTGAAGTAAGCAGTTATTCAAAAATATTAGATAAAGCCGTTGAATTAAATACAGACGAAATGAGCGATAGAGAACTTTTTGAACATTCATGGAAAGTTGCAGGCGAACATTTCGATAAATCAAAAAATGATTCAATATTTTTATATGAACAACTTTATGATACAGAAAGGACTTCCAATAATATTGTTGATATAATTCCCGCAGTTTTTTCAAATAAAATTCAAACTTTGTTTGTAAATCCACAAAATTGTTTGTGGGGAAAATTTGATCAGGATTCATACAGACTTGAAATTCATGAATCAAAACAACAAGGCGATGAAGATCTTTGTGATCTTGCAATTATGCAGGCAATTCTTCATAACGCTGAAGTTTTTACATTGAATAAAGATGTCTTTCCGGAAGCAGATCCGCTTGCTGCAATTTTTAGATATTGATAAAATCTTTTTAATTTTTATTATGAATTAATGGATGGTTAAGTTAAGCGATGTTGAATAATTAAATATGGAGTTACTATGTTGAAAAAAATGTTAGTACTGTTTGCATTTATGACTTTAATTTTTTCCGTTGATTCATTTGCACAATACAATAACGATAATGTTAGAACCGGACTCGGCTTTGGTCCCGTTATAGGATACAGCAAAGCAGCGGATGCTGATGACGGAAGATTTATGATCGGTGCGGCGTTAAGATTAAGAGCATCAAGATTGATCGGATTGGAAGCAGCTTTAGGTTACCGTCAAGATTCATACGGTGATAATGCCGTAAAAGTAAAAACCTGGCCATTAACTTTCAGCGGTTTGGTTTATCCGATATCCGGCGTTTACGGATTAGTTGGATTTGGCTGGTACAATACAACTTTTGATTACGATAGCCGGTTTGATAATGTTGCGAATTTAGATTTAGGAGAAGAAACATCATCTGAATTCGGATTTCATCTTGGCGGCGGTTTGGAAATTCCGTTTGGTGAATCTACTACGCTTTTCGGTGATCTGAGATATGTATTTTTGAATTACGATTTTGCTGATATTCCTGAAACTGAATTAGGCGATATCAGCAGTAATTTTTATGTGATCTCGGTCGGTGTACTTTTCGGATTCTAAAAAGTTAAGTTGCTCATTTAAACCTCAAAAAAAGCTGCTTGAAAAAGCAGCTTTTTTTATGAGCTCTCTAAATGATTTTATCTTTCCCAAAAAAGCCGTCTGATTCTGAAACCCAATTAAATCAGGAATAATGACGGCTTTATTAATTATATTTTTTTATTTTAGAAAGGATTCCCGACGCGTCCCGATTTAATCGGGACTTGCGGGAATGACAAAACTCTAATATTCTGTCTGCTCACTTTCTTAAATTCTCCTCAGGATGCCTTCGGCATTATTTAACCAACATCATTTTTTTAGTAAGCGAAAAATCATTTACTGAAATTCTATAAATGTAAGTTCCGGTTGATAAATTAGACGCATCAAAATTTACTTCGTATCTTCCGGCTGATTTAAATTCATTTACTAAACTTTTTACTTCTTGTCCTAATATATTATAAACTTTTAATGAAACTATTCCCGCTTCAGGAATTGCAAAGCTTATTTTTGTTGATGGATTAAACGGGTTAGGATAATTTTGCTCAATCGAATATTTTTCAACTTTAGCTGAAGTTTGTTTCACATCAACAATCTGATATTTTTTATCGTAAATATCGACAACTCCCATTTCATTCCAAATATTCATTACTTTTGCCGAAACTAAATTTTCTTCCAATTTTATATAATGCTGTTCCCCTGTGTTATTTTCATTATCGTTGCTTCCCGTGTTTGTTGGCAACCCCCAATTTGCTCCATATTTATATTCAATTGTTAGCCCTGTATATATTGGAAAAGTTATTTTAGTTGACCAAATGTTATCACCGGCTAAAGAATCTCCTTCAATTCCATTATCATTCAAATGAAAAATTCCTATACTATCTTCATTGGGCCAACCGGCACCCGGCCAAACAAACGGAGAATTTGCCCCGGTTATAATTACATTTTCAATTTCATCAAAAGGATTTCCGGTTACAGCTGAAACTGCATCGTTCATATCAACTTGAAATGTAACCATAGCCGGCTGATTTAAAACGGGAATACATCCTATATTATTAAAAGTCCTTAATACTTCGGCACTTCCTTTATCATAATCTTCTTGAGTTATGGTATATTCCTTGTTCGGATCACTTTCCCAACCCACACCGTTTTTTGTCATGTAAGCATATTTGTAATTTATTCTACTTCCAATAATTCCATTATAATTTATATCAATCTTAAATTTATTCGAATCTGTTTCAGATTGATGAAGGATATCTGTGCTGCTCCAACCATTAAAGTTTCCTCTAACAGTTAAAGTATCTGTAGCGGGATTGAATCTTCCGGATTTTATTTCACATTCCATATTTGCAATAAAAGTAACAGTAATATCTTTAAATTCTCCGGGCGATAAATTATTCCAATAGCCATCATAAATATCATTAGACCCGGTAACTACATATTCTCTGTTTGGATCATTTTCCCAGGAAATATTTGAATTATTACTACTATTTAGTATTGCGAATTTAAATATCAGAGTATCATTAATATCAAAAGTATCTAAAGTTCCCGTATAAATAAGATCATCATCAGGATCAGTTAATTTAAACGGCTCCGTTCCCCAGTTTGTAAAATTCCCCGCAACAGCAATAATATCAGGAGGAGAAAATTCATTCAGCGCAGCCGCCACATTCATATCAACTTTAAATGTTACGGGAATACTTTGCGCAAAAGTTAATACGGCAAAAGAAAACAAGAAGACAAGAAGAAATAAGCGTTTCATTTTTTGAGCCCCATTTTTGAAGAAAAGTTAAACAATCTCGTTTCATTATTTAGGATCGAATTTATTTATCACGATATAATATAAAATAAAAAAAGCCGTAATTCTCATATACTAAGAAGGACAGCTTTTTAAGCTTTCGGCTATCAGCTATCAACTAATAATTTGTCATTCTCGCTTGTCGAAAATCAGACAAAAGCATTTCGAAATTCTAAATTTTTCCATTTTCCATTTTTAATTTTCCATTCTACTTAACCAACATCATTTTTTTCGATTGAATGAAATTATCTGCTTTAATTTGATAAATGTAAACTCCACTCGGCAAATTTGCTGCGTTGAAATTCACTTTGTAATTTCCAGCATTTTGAATTTCATTTACCAGAGTTTGAACTTCTCTTCCCAATACATCAAATATTTTAAGTTCAACTTTGCTTTGTGCTGAAAGCTGATAGCTTATCGCTGTATTTGGATTAAATGGATTCGGATAATTTTGATTAAGTACAAATTCTTTCGGAACAATATTATTTTCATTTTCTACATTCACGGGAAAATCTGTAAAGTTGTTTTCGTAAACATCAAATGCTTCTCTTACATAATTTCTCGCTACCGTTATTGAATTTAATGCATCCGTTCCTCTTCCTACTACATAAGCTACTAATATTTCGGCGGGTTTTTCTTTTTCTAATGTGAACGCACCAATATTTATCATGCGTCTAACATCTTGAGGTGTTGTATGAATCCAGCCGGTATTTGCAACCGGATCACCGGAAGTGATGAATCTTGAATTAATAGCTGAACAATCAACTCCGCCTCTAACGGCACCAAATGGAAAAGTGCACGGATCAATTTTATTTCCTACTTTATTTAAACCCCTAAGATAATTTCTTGCTTCGATCTTAGTAAATGGATCTTCCTGAGTTGGAGTTGCAGCCATATAAAAATTAGATGAAACAATATCAATATTTTTTGCCCCTATAATTTCTTCTTTTGTAAAAGTGGAAGCATTAAAATAATATGCGGTATCAAGTGGAACATCAATTCCTAAATCAAAAATTCCATTGTTATTTTGATCAGTAAAAGTTTCGCCGGCAATAAATTCAGCAGGTCCTTGTAAAAATGATGTAAAAAATGCAGGAGAATTACTGCCATATTCTTCATCATTTCCATCATTGTAAACATAAATTGATTTTAACAAAGTATCTGTTCCTGATAGATCATCGGTATAATTTCCAAGATCAGGATCAGTCCATGCACCGAAATAAACTGAATCAAATTTTTCATCTATATTTCCGGTGTTTATAATTTTATATTTGATGAAAATTGTATTTTGCATTGCTTCATTTCCTGATCCTCTTGAAGCAAATACAGTCTGATGAATTTCGATTCCTTTTGGACTTACATCAGGATATCTTCTCATTGAAGGATCTGTTCCATCATTATAGACTGTCCAAGCAGTTACATCTCCAATTAACATTGGTTTATCTTCATCAGAGTCCCATTTACCGTTAGAATTTTTATCAACGGGATTATAAATTCCGTTATTATCACCATCATGAAATTCAGCACCGAGAGAAACTGCATTTTTCCAATTCTGCCAGCTTTCTGAAAATGCCGGATCATCAGATTTTACGACATAAATCTTATTTAGTGAATCTATCGGATTGGAATTTACTTTTCCCGGCAGATAATCATTTAATAAGCTTGCAGTTGCAACTCCGTTTGACCAAATTGTGTCATTCGAAATTCCGCTTAAATAAAATCCTCCGCTGAAAAGAAAAATTCCGTTATCATATCTTCCATAATTATTTGCCATTTCCACATGAGCCAATACTCCTTTATTATCAATAGGAATACTGATATTATTCACATCAATTAAAAAAGTTGAATCGGTATTTTGCGAGTAAAGATTTGCAAAAAAAACAATAGAAATAAAAAGAAGAATTTTAACTGATTTGAAATTAAACATAGAATTTGCCCCGTAAAGTTGTTATTTCTGATTTGAATTTAACTAAAACATGTAATTTTAACAAGTTTCCCCTTTGCTAATTCCGAATAATTATAAATTGCAGTTCTTGATATTTATTTTGCTGTTAGCTTAAATTTTTATTCAATAAATCCTTTGATTTTATTTAACCGCAAACCTGTCTTGACTGTTTCCTAATCAAGACAGGCAATCCGGTATATAATTTTAATTATCTGAATTTAATACTCATCGATTTTTATGATTTTATTGTTTATTTATTTTACCAAAATCATTTTTTTTGATTGAATTAAATTTCCTGATCTTAATGTATAAATGTAAATTCCGCTGCTTAAATTTCTTCCGTCAAAAGTTGCCTGATGATTTCCCGAAGGCATAATTTCATTGACCAAAGTTGCAACTTCGCGTCCGAGCATATCGAAAACTTTTAATTCGACAAAACTTTGTTCGGTTAATTTGAATTTAATTAAAGTACTCGGATTAAAAGGATTAGGATAATTTTGAAGAAGTTCAAAATTTTGCGGAATCTCATTTGAATATTCAACGCCTGTTGTATAATTAAAATTTATTTTAAGTGAAGGATCCCCGAAAATACTGAACTTTCTGATTTCATTTTGAGTAACAGAAGATTTTAAAATCACCGAATCTATAATTTCACCGAAAGTTAAATTATTACTGTTATAAAATTGCTTTGATAAAATTTCTTGAACATTTGTATTATCATTTACAAACGAAGCTCCGGTTGAATTGTATCCGCCCAAACTTCCTTCTTGGCTAAATAAAAATTTATCTGTCATACTTGTTAAAGTATCTTGTGAAAATATTTGACTTCCTTGAAAAGATGTAAAAAAGAAATTATTTCCATTTTGCACTTTTTCAATATCATCAATATTAAAGAAATTTTCGTGAGTGAATTGAGTATTATTGGTATGTCCGACAAAATACAGCAGAGATGCGCCTTCGTTATTCAGATAATTAATTAATGTATCTTTTGTCCCGAAATATTCTGATGTATCAGATTGAAAGATCAATTTGGTGTCTATAAAATCGGGAATGATGCTTTTTATTTTTAACGAAATAGGCTCAAACAAATTCGGCTCAAACTGACCGCCTGAACCTTTATTATCATCTGAAACAATTACAGCGTTATTTACCAAACTATTTTTTAGTTCAGTTTCAAATTTTATAACTTTGTTGAAATAATTTATTGCTTCAGTTTCATTTCTCGCGGCAACTCTTCCCACAAAATAATCAGGATCTTTATATTCAGTTTTGTCAACATCAAACATATAATAAAAATCAGTGTGAGTCATATCATTAATCCATCCGGGAAATGAAATAAAACTGAAATTTGGGATTTTGCTGACATCTCCTGCAATTAAAAAATATTTGGGAAGTGGTATGCTCCAATTTTTGCCGGCATAACTTATAAAATCACGAATGTTTCCCTGAACTGCCGAACTATCAGTAAATTCATTTAAAATTTCGGAAAGTCCTGTAACTAAAACTTTGAATCCTTTAACAGTTTCTTTGTGAATTTTAAATTGTTCGCATGAATTTTTTAATTCCGGTGATGTAATAATTACATAATCAAATTGATTGGAATTATCTTTTAATTGAAAAGATTGAGAATAAAGAATTGATGAAAGAAACAATAAGAAAACTACTTTGACCTTCATTATTAGCCCCGATTTTTGTTTGTAGGTAAAGTAAATTTTCTTCTATATGCTTCCTTTAAGATGTTTTGAGTTTTGATTATTCTATTTTAAAGTTTTTTCATTTAAATTGCAAATCGAAATTTAAAGAGAAAATTCCGGTACTTTTTTCCTTTAAACTTCTTTAATAAATCCGATAATGAATTAGAATTAATATATTTTCCTTTACGGGTGGCAATTTAAATTTTTCGCTTTAGGTTTTCTATATGAATATAATTCCTTTGGTTGCAAGTGATTTTCAATTAGTTGAAAAGATAAATAATTTAATAAATTTTCAAAGCGCGCGTCCGGCTGAAATTTGTTTGATAAATAATATCAAACTCGCGGTTGAGTTTTTCAGTTTTGAAATGCCCGAACTTGCTTTTATCAATTTTTCCGATGAAAAATTAGATACTTATTCGCTGCTTGATATCATTATTAGTGATCCATGGCTCCAGCATAGCGGAATTATTGGGCTTTGCGAAAGTTACAAAGATGTGAAAATCCTTGAAGAAATCCGCGGCGCAAATATTATTGCAATCGTAACTTTAAAGGATCTGGAAAGTCAACTTCCGCACATCATGAAAATCCTTTTTGAGAACAGCAGAATTTTATTTCATCATAAATTCGGTGCTGATTTGCTTCACAATGTTGCGGGCGCATTTGTTTTGGGAAAAGATCCTATCGAAGTAAGCTGCTACGCAAATTTGATTAGCAATTTTCTTTATAATACGAACAGAATCAATATTGATGAAAAACATTC
>CBDUBH010000090.1:0-14705 GCA_965365345.1 uncultured Melioribacteraceae bacterium | reverse complement strand
ACTCGGACACACCGGCGGAACTTTGGATAAATTGGAATCAATTCCCGGTTTTAGAACTGATTTAAATCTTTCAAAATATAAATCAATTTTAAAAAAACACGCCGTGGTTTTAATCGGACAAACCAAAGAAATTGCACCTGCCGATAAATTGATCTACGCACTTCGTGATGTTACCGCCACGGTTGAATCAATTCCGCTGATAACTTCAAGCATTATGAGTAAAAAATTAGCCGAAGGAATTGATGGATTAGTTTTGGATATCAAGACCGGAAGCGGCGCTTTTATGAGCGAAATGAAAAATGCTCAAGTACTTGCAAATTCACTTATAGGAACTGCAAAAGCATTCAATAAAAAAGTGATCGGATTTATTACCGATATGAATCAGCCGACCGGAAATTACATTGGCAACTGGCTCGAAGTTTTGGAAAGCATAAAAGTTTTGCAAGGCGAAAATATTCCGGATCTTTTGGAAATAAGTTTGAATCTTTCCGGCGCTATGATTTACCTGGGCGGAAAAGCAAAATCAATTCAGGAAGGAATTGAAATTTCCAAAGAAATGATCTCATCGGGAAAAGCATTTGAAAAATTTGTTCAAATAGTTAAAGCGCAAGGCGGCGATGTAAATTATCTTTACAATCCCGAAAAATATCCAAAATCAAAAATTCATGTCAAAATTGAATCGCAAAAATCCGGTTACTTCAGCAAAATTGATAATTATCAGCTCGGAATGATTTCACTTGAACTCGGTGCCGGAAGAATGACAAAAGAAGATATTATTGATCCGAAAGCGGGAATAATTTTCTACCCGAAATTAGGAAGCAAAATTGAAAAGGGCGAAATTATTGCTGAATTATTTACCGATAAGAAAAATAAAGTTGAAGATTTGAAAAATAGGCTTTATAATATAATAGAATTATCTGATAAGAAAGTTCAGAAACCAAAAATTATTAAGCAAATTATTGAATAAGGAGGAATGATGGCTGATAATAAAAAAGAAATTATTGCCGAATTGACAAAAGCATATTGGGCAGAACTTGAAACCGTAATGAATTACATTGCAAACTCCGTAAATTTGGATGGAGTACGTGCAGAAGAAATTAAAAAATCTTTGACCGCAGAAATTGCCGATGAAATTATGCACGCACAAACTTTGGCAAAAAGAATTAAAGAATTGCACGGAAAAGTGCCCGGCTCGATGGAATTTAAAGCTGAACAAAAAACAATGCAGCCGCCCGCGGATTCAACTTCGGTTGTTGATGTGATCAGAGGCGTTATTGATGCTGAAAATTCCGCTGTTGCACAATACAATAAATTGATTCAGCTTTGTGACGGTAAAGATTACGTTACACAAGATCTTTGCATCAGACTTTTAGCCGATGAAGAATCGCATCTTTCAATTTATGAAGGTTACTTAAAAGAGTACATGAAATAATTTGAAAGCGGCTTTTTCAAGCCGCTTTTTTTATGGAAAATATGTTTAATGAAAAATGAGTTTTTCTAAATTCATTTGATAAAAATTGTTTTTAATTTCTTTTCAAGATTATTTAAATTAAAATCTTTATGAAAAATTTTATATCTTGTGCAGTTTAGCGGTGTAATAAATTTGCTGAATTTTAACTATTTTTAGAATCAACATTTAATTCATTTCAAAATTTCATTTATAATTATTAAAAATTCAAAATCTTTGGGAAATATATTATGGTATTCATAATTTCACTTTTGGCAGCGGCGGCAGCATTTTTTGTTTATATAAATGCAAAAAAAAGAGGGGCTTCCTCCGAAGCTACTTTTGCAGGCATTGGAACTTTGATCGCAGTTTTAATTTCGCTGATGCAAGTATTTACTGTTATTCCTGCAGGCTCGGTAGGTGTTGTTGATTTTTTGGGAATGGTAAGTGATAACACTTTGAAATCGGGTGTTAATTTAGTTAATCCGCTTGCAAACGTAGTAAAATTTACAATCAAAACCCAGGAAATAAAAGAATCAATGGTTGTGCCTTCGCGCGAAGGATTAAGCGTTAACATCGAAATAAGTTTGCTTTATCATTTGAATCCCGATAATGCATCGAGAATTTACAAAACCGTTGGTGAAAATTATTCCGAAATAATTTTGATGCCGCAATTCAGATCGGTTGTGCGCGGAGTTACGGCAAGGTATGAAGCGCGCGCTTTGTACACATCTGAAAGAGAACAACTTTCAAAAGCAATTATGCAGGAACTTTCAAATTTGGTTGAGCCGCGCGGAATTACTGTTGAATCTGCACCGATGCGCCAAATTACTTTACCACCGGGATTAACAGCCGCAATTGAAGAAAAATTAAAAGCCGAGCAGGAAAGTCAAAGAATGGAATTTGTTTTGCGTAAAGAAGCACAGGAAGCCGAAAGAAAAAGCATCGAAGCAAAAGGAATTTCGGATTTTCAACAAATAGTTTCGCAGGGAATTAGCGATCAATTATTGAAATGGAAAGGAATTGAAGCAACCGAAAAAATTGCAAATTCCGAAAATACAAAAATTATAATTGTCGGTTCCGGTAAAGATGGTTTGCCTGTAATTCTTGGCGGAAATTAATGCGCGATAATTCGCCGGAAGTTTTTGAAGAAGTTAAAATTTTACCGATGGGATTTTGGAAATCATTATTGTTTTTCGGAATCCCATCTTTGCTTTTATTTTTGGCAACTCAAATCTGTATTCCGTTTTTAGTCAATAAAATCAATATTAAAAGTATAATTGCCTGGTTTTTATGCGGCGGAGTTTTGGTTTTTGTTCCGCTGTTTTTTGCTTCGTTTTTCTTTTTCAAAAAAGAAGGAAACAAATTCACAAAAGAAAATATTTTTAAAAGATTTCGTTTAGATGAATTCACTAAAAAAGATTTTGTTTATTCGGTTACAGGAATTTTTGCAATTTCAATTTTAACTTTTGCGATAATTGAATTCGGAAAATTTGTTAATCCGGATTTTTCAGCACAGCCAAGTTTTATGAATGTAACTCCAATTACAAAAAATGAGATTTGGATATTGGCAATTTGGCTGCCGTTTTTCTTTTTCAATATTTTCGGTGAAGGTTTATTTTGGCGCGGCTATATTTTCCCTAAACAGGAATTAGCATTTGGAAAATTTACATGGCTTGTTCACGGATTTTTCTGGATGATTTTTCACTTTTCATTCGGAATGAATTTACTTTTAACTTTGCTTCCGATAATTTTTATTGCATCTTACATTGTGCAAAAAACCAAAAACACCTGGAACGATATTTTTATTCATTCATTTATAAACGGAACGGGATTTTTACTGGTTATTTTTGGCATTGTCAAGTAAATTTGATATGTTAATTTAATTGAAACATTACCGGAAAATTTTAATGAGATATCCGACCAAAATTAAATTGAATAAAGATTCGCTTGCAATAACATGGAATAATGGAAAAATTCATAATTTGCCTCTTCAATTTTTGCGCGATGAATCTCCCGATGCCGGAAATAAAGGCGAAACTATTTTATGGAAACATTACGAGCCGCTTCCTAAAGGTCCGGATAAACCCGGAAAATATGAAATACAAAATATTGAAACCGTTGGCGATTACGCAATTCAAATTAAATGGAAAGATGGTTACGATTACGGAATTTACAGTTGGGATCTGCTTTGGAGATTTGGCGAATATGTTGAAGTAAAAGATAATTTACATCAGGATTTTGAACACGATCACGATCATAATGAAAATGAACATCATTTTAAAACGAATAAACACCACAATAAAGCCGGAAATCAAAATGAAAAAGGGACTTCGGAATGAAGTCCCTTTTTTTATTTTAAAGATTTTGAAAGGTTGAAAGAGTAATAAATTTAATCTGTTATTACGAGTTCCGATTTCCCAGGCTAATCGGGAGGAACGAAGCAATCTTTGTGTTTAAAATTAAAAACCGGAGATCGCCACGTCCCCAATGGGACTCGCGATGACAAAGAAATCCTTTTTTCAAAATGAAATTTGAATTTCAATTCACTTTCGTAACTACAATCGCGCCTCTGAAATCGCCGGGCTTGTAATTTTTTGCCAGATCATTTGGATATTTTTCGCTTATCAATTCTTTAACTTTTTCATCAATTTGATTTTCATCGCCATGGCAATTTACGCAAGGTCCCTGAACAAAAATCGGCTTCATAAAAATAATTTCATCTTTGCCGTTATTTTTTACAACACGGTATTCATAATCTGTATCTTTTAAATTTCCCGCTTCATGAAGTTCTTCAAACTTATTCAAAATTTCTTTTTCAATTTCATTCGGCTCGTTTTTCGGATTTCTGAATTTTTCGCTCACACGTTTAATTATCATTCCTTCATTTTCCGCAACGGAATTTGTAATTATTTGTGCCGAATCCGAGCAAACATTGATAGCGGAAATTACTCCGCCCGATTGCATTTGCGTCATTAAAGTAGTTCTTAATCTTTCAGAAAATCTTGCCGAAACATTTTGAAATTCCTGAATTTCACTTGCGGAAATTTGTGTTTTTTCATTTTGAATTTCCTCTTTGTTTCCGCAGCCAAAAAATAAAATTGTACTAAAAGCTAAAACTGAAAGTAAATTTTTCATTTTATATCTTAAAGATGTTTGTTGATCTCGCTTTCATAAACATTTTCAGGAATGTAACCAACATAACTTGCAACAATTTTGCCTTCTTTATTTACTAAAAATGAAGTTGGGATTGATTGAACTTGACCGTAATCCATCCAAACATTCATATCAGCATATACAACAGGATAATTAATTTTATAATCTTTTACAAAAGGAACAACATCCTGAAGTGAATTTTGCTGATCAAGCGAAATTCCCACAATTTCAAATCCTTTATCTTTGTATTTATTTTTTAATGCGATAAGATCAGGAATACTTTTTCTGCAAGGCGGACACCATGTTGCCCAAAAATCGATAAGCACAACTTTTCCTTTTAACTCGTTTAATTGTAAAGTTTGATTTTCGGTTGTGGTAAGTTTGAAATCAGGTGCATCTTTATTTACCAAAGGATTAGAAGCAGCATTTTCACTTCCTTGATATCCTGGAGGATAAGGTCCTTGTTCGGTTTCACTGTTCGAATTATTAACGAAAAAAAATATTGCTATAACCGCAATAACCAAGCCGGTTGTAAAAAGACTTTTATATTTCGGATCTATTAAAGGTTCTTTTTGAGTTTGATTTTTTCCTAATTTGCTGTCACGCTTTTTTTGATTTTGCATTCAGTAATTTCTCCGCGTTAAAAATAATTTAATTTTTTTTATGAGTTTTTGTATTCACAAAATTTAACAAATCTAAAAATTTAAATGTTCCTTTTATAATGATAAAAGCCGGATAATAAATTTTGAATTAATTATTATGTTTTAATTTTAATCAAATATATTTAAAAGAAATATTAAATTCCTTTCCCGGTGAAAAACCAAGAAAGGAAATATTTAATTTTACATTAAGGAAATTTACAAAATTATTATTGTTTTTCGGCAAGTTCATTAATTTCTTTTACAAAAGTTTCAATCTGATCATCATTAAATCCTTTTTCCTTTGCCGCATCATTCAATGTTCCCCAAGTCGGTTCGCCGCATCTTAAACAGCGAATTCCTTTTTCCATTAAATAAGTAATTGCGGCAGGAACTTCCTCTACAAGATCTTCTATCAAAATATCTTTTGTTACTTTAGTTTCCATTTTCATTTTTTGATTTCCTTTTTTCCGGAATTGCCAAAATTAAGCCGGCAAAAGCTCCGTACGCAGTTGAAATATAAGGATTGCTGGTGATTGGGCACGAACCTGTATTGCATCCGATGAAATAATAATAAGCGTATCCGATCGTTGCGCCGCCTAAAACAGGCAAAACTCTTCTTAATAAAAATAATTTATCAAATTTCATAGTTTGGTTTTCATTTTTTAGTTTACAGTAATTAGCTTTCAGCGTTCAGTTAAATTTAAAAAAGAATAAGTTTATGTTTAAAATTAAAAATAAAAAAGATTTCTCGCTCCGCTTCGAAATGACAAATCAGCAATTGCTTCGGTCACAGGTTCCCTCGTAATGACATTTGCATTTTAATTTCTTGCATTAAATCTTTCTAATCTTTCCAATCTTTGAATTTTTATATCTTTCCTAATTTTTCCCCATCTCCAAATTTACTTTAATTTTATCCAGAACCATTTTTTCGGGAGCCGCGCCTTCAATAAAATCAACTTCATTAATTACGGTTCTGGGAACTCCCTGAACGCTGTATTTATTTGAAAGATGCGGAAATTCAGTCGCTTCAACCATGTCGGCTTTAATATTCGGATTTAAGTAAGCAAATTTTTGCGCCGTAACAACTGCCTGCGGACAGTAAGGACAAGTAGGCGTAACAAAAACCTGCATGTGAACCGGAGATTTTATCGCTTTGACTTCTTCAATTATGTTATCAGGTAAATTTACATTTCCTGTACCGAACATTGTTATGATTTCCAAAAGTGATGAAAATTCATATCCGCTTGGAATTCCGTAAAATCTGATTCCGTAATCATTTCCGTTTTCATCTAAAACAATTGTTGCGGGAATTTTATCAACATTAAATTTTTCGGTAGCTTCTTTATCGGTAATAAAATTATTTACTTCAAGATCGATCATATCTGAAATTTCTGAAAGTTCAGTTAGAAGCTGGCGTGTTTCTTTACAAAACTGGCATTCAAGTTCTTGTGTAAAATAAACTAATTTAACTTTTTTTGTAAGCGGAGCTAAAATTTGTTTAAGCTCGGCTGTTAATTTTTCATCAAAAAACATTTTTTACCTCATAATTTTAATTGATATGATGCAAAATTTTTCTAAACGATTCATAATATAATTAAGCAGAAATTTTGAATTTGTGAAGTTATAAAATTTGAACATACGCTGATCAAAATTTTATTAGGAATGAAATATTTTAATTGAGCAGATTAAATTTTGAAGATCATTTGCGCCAATTTCTGAATAAATTTAAGGATAAATTTATTTTTATTGCTCTTATAAAGGCTATTTCATAATTTTAATGTTAGAATTCTGATAAAAAAACGGAGTGGATTTATGGCTGATTATCAAAAACATCTTTATATGATTGTTTTTCCGATTAACGCGCTTGTTGCTTCTCAACTTGAGCCTGAAAAATTCGGCGAACATTACACAATGTCAAGCGCAAAACATTTCAGCGGAAAAGTTATTTTTGCCGAAATTGACATAAATTTCAGACATCCTTATTTCGATATTGACAGATATTTAAGTTTAACGGTTCCGCATGATGATGGTACGCCTAAAAGAACAAAATTTATAAGTTCTTACAAAGTACTTGAAAATATTGATCTGAATGCAATTCAAAAATTATTTTTGGTTACAACTAACGGAAAAGTTTTGGGAATTGATCCGAAACCTTACACCGCAATTAACGAACCCGGTTTGATCAGAGTTTATCAGGAACTTTGTCCGCTTGAAAATTTGGTTGCTTCAAATAAAGATCAAAGAGAATTCGGAAAGTTTATTACAACTCAAACAAAATCAAAAGGTGCGCCTAAAATCTGCTTCACTCAAATTGATTTTAATATTGAAAAGTTTTTTGAAGTAAATAAAAATCGCGAAATTTTTCATATTGATCTTCCAAATGTAAATCCGTACAGATTTTATGATTGTATTGTTGAATTGAAAGAAAATCCGCAAAAGTTAAACAAAACAATAAGTTTGGGAAGTGTGCTGCGCGATATTTCGTTCAAATTTTTGCGACACGGATTTTGGTTTGCTTCCGGTGATGAATTGAAATTTTTCCCTATGCCTTCGATGGCAGAACTTGAAGATAAATATTATTACTGGTGGAAATTCGTCCGGTAAGAATTTTAGTATATAAGAATATTTGAATGTGAGAACAAAAGTGATGTCATTCTCCCGATCAAATCGGGATCCGGAATCCGACATCACTTTTTTAATTTTAAACTATTAAAATATTTTTTTCGTAGAAACGAGATGTATTTCGTCTTTACAATTTCAATATCTGAAAAAATTCTAAATTCTCACTTCTCATTCGCGTAAACTTTTCTGAAATGAAATCCGTAGATCGAATACAAAATTGCCTGCGAAAATGTGCTTGGTTTATTGATCAAACTCCAAAAGAATAATTTCCAGAAATAAAATTTTCCTTTATCGAAAATTCCTAAAATGAAAATTGATTTTACAAGCGCAATTAAATTTCTTATCTGAATTTTTGACGGACTTTTTTTATTTTGATTAAAAACTTTTAAAAATTGAATTACGCGAGTGTAAAATTCTTCCGGTGAATAAATCCTTTTCAAGGTTTTTTTGTAACCGCTTAATAATTTTTCATGTTCCAATTTCGGAATAAAATTGATAGAAAAATCAGTATTATCGCCGGTAAAATCTTTAAGTAAACGATTTTCATTTTGTAATTTTTTATGAAGTTTTGTTCCAATCGGCGCATTTAACAAGCCAACCATTGCCGTTACAATTCCGCTTTGCTGAATAAAATCGGCAAGATCATCAAAAATTGTTTTAGGATCATTATCAAAACCGACTATAAATCCGCCTTGAACATCAATTCCCGCATTTTGAATTTTATTTATACTTTCAATTAAATTGCGGTTTCTGTTTTGTGTTTTGTTGCACTCTTCCAAGCTTTCATCAGCGGGAGATTCGATCCCGATAAATGCCTGATTAAATCCCGCATCAACCATTTGCTGAATTAATTTATCGTCATCGGCAAGATTTATAGAAGCTTCCGTATTGAACCAAAACGGAAATTGTTTTTCATTCATCCAATTTTTTATTGCGGGAAGAATTTCATCTTTTAATTTTCGTTTGTTGCCAATGAAATTATCATCCACAAAAAATACAGGTCCGCGCCAGCCGGAATCAAACAAATTTTGAAGTTCACTTATAACCTGATCTTTTGTTTTTGTGCGCGGTTTTCTTCCGTATAAAACAGTGATGTTGCAAAAATCGCAATCATACGGGCAGCCGCGTGAATATTGAATATTCATTGATGAATATTTTTGAAGTTTAACTAAATCCCAGCGCGGAAGCGGAGTTTGCGAAATATCTGCCCAATTATTTGTCGTGTAAAATCTTTGCAAATTTTGTTCATCCAAATCTTTTAAAAATTGCGGCAAAGTAATTTCGGCTTCATTCAAAATAAAATGATCAACATCCGGAAATAATTCGGGAGAGCTTGTAAATAAAGGTCCGCCCGCAACAATTTTGATCTTAAATTCTTTACATTTTTTAATCACTTCATCGGCAGATTTTTTTTGAACTGACATTGCGCTTATAAAAACGAAATCAGCCCAAAGCAGATCTTTGTCTTTTAATTTTTCAACATTCATATCAATTAATTTTACTTGCCAATCTTTTGGAAGCATTGATGCAACGGTCAAAAGTCCGAGCGGCGGAAAAGGCGCTTTTTTCATTACAAATTTAAGCGCATATTTGAAACTCCAAAAAGTGTTTGGGTATTCGGGATAGAGAAGTAAAATATTCATAAAGATGCTCGAAAAAATGGTGAGTTATTTTGTAAGTTCAAGATATGAAATTAAAAATAAAAAGAAAGTAGAATTAAAAAATCTGAGATTTTAACCGTAAAAAATTTTAAAACAAAATTTGTGCTTTTTTAAAAAAATAAGTTATTTTTATTTCAATAATGCTCCGGGCAAAAAAATGAAAACCATTCTTTTAACTTTCGTTTTATTATTTGTTTTTCCGTTTACTGTTTTTTCACAATTAATTCTAAAAGTTCAAACGGATAAAAATTCTTACGCTTACGGCGAAAAAATTGAAATCAGCGCAACAGTTGAAAATCCAACCGATACAATAATTACATTTGAAACCGGCGGAACTATCGGCTGCCAAATTGATTTCATTTTTGATGATGAATTTAATTTAAGGAATTGGCGAATTTGCACGGCAGATTTAATTATAATTGAAATTCAACCGCACAGCAAAAGAATTTATAAATGGATTTTGGATCCCGTGAAATACGGATTACCGAATTTTGACGGAACACATAAAATAATAGCGCAATTTGAAAATTTAAAAGATTCCATTTTAATTGAAGCGCCAGAATTTAACGGCGGTCAGCTTGATGTTTATTTTAATAATTACAATAGAATTTCCGTTGATTCAATAAGAGAAAATTTAAATGCGGAAGTTTTGAATATTGTAGAATATCCAAATGCAACTTCCGAAATTTGGCAACTGTTAGATGTGAATTTTGACAGTGTTTACACTTCGCTTAAAAATGATACAATTTTTCAGGGAGTTAATTATAACAGATTAACATTTATTGATTCGGTTGAAATTGTTACTTCCGTTGAAGATGCGATAATTAAAGATTATGAAATAAGCGAAATTTATCCAAATCCTTTTAATCCCGAATCTTCTTTCAATATTTTACTTACAGAAAGTCAAAATATAAAAATTGATCTTATGAATTTAACCGGAGAAAAGATCAAACAAATTTATTCGGGAAATTTAAAAGCAGGCGAAAAATACAATTTCAAAATTACCGGGACAAATCTTTCAAGCGGAATTTATTTTATTACAATTTCTGGCGAAAAGTTTTTTGAATCAAAAAAAGCAATTTTGCTTAAATGAAATATATAATCAATATAAAACTGAATTTTGATTTGAGATTTTGAATATTATTTTATAAAAGAAAAATTTTACCTGATGAAAATGTATAAAAAATCTTTTTTGATAAAAAGGATTTAAGAAATAAAACTATTCTTAAAAGTATGAATTGTCGAAATACTTTCAATAAAATTATCAAAATAAATGCAATCTTATAAATAAAATGATAAATTTCTCAAAAAAAAATTCTAATAAATTTTCGCAAGTAAATTTAATTTTAAATGTAAAACTTAAAGTTAACAGAAATATTTAAAATTATTTAAGCATTCAGCTTAATAAAATTTTTTTTCCAAAAATCCGTTCGAAGTTTGCAATCCGAAATGAAGATTAAATGTATTAACTTTCATATCTTATTTATTTATATTTACACAAAATATTAAATAAAAGATCTTATCAAACAGATTTTATCTAGCAAAAAATATAAACAAAGGAGTTAACATTATGCCAAATGGAAGATTTGCGATCCCGTTACCGCAGAATGATCCCATTAGAAGTTATGCACCCGGCTCACCGGAAAAAGCTTCATTGAAAAAAAGATTGGAAGAAATGAAGAGCCAAACAATTGATATTCCATTAATTATTGGCGGTGAAGAAGTAAGAACAGGAAAAACAGCTAAATCCGTAATTCCTCATGATCATAAACATGTTTTGGCTACTTATCATCAAGCCGAAGAAAAAGAAGTTAACATGGCAATTGATGCGGCTATGGAAGCCCATAAAACCTGGTCAAAAATGGATTATTATGATCGTTTAGCAATTTTCTTAAAAGCTGCTGAATTGCTTACAACACCTTACTGGCGCAATACTTTGAATGCCGCAACAATGTTAGGACAAAGCAAAACGGTTTTTCAAGCGGAAATTGATTCGGCTTGCGAATTAGTGGATTTCTTGAGATTTAATCCTTACTACGCAATGCAGATTTTTGAAGAACAGCCGATGTACTCTCCAAACGGAACTTGGAACAGATTGGAATACCGTCCTTTGGAAGGATTTGTTTTTGCTGTTGCTCCTTTTAATTTCACTTCGATCGCGGGTAATTTACCGACTGCTCCTGCAATGATGGGAAATGTTGTTTTAATGAAACCTGCTTCAAGCGCGGTTTATTCAGGTTACTGGTTAATGAAATTATTTGAAGCTGCCGGATTGCCGAAAGGAGTTATAAATTTTGTTCCCGGTTCAGGTTCAAAAGTCGGAAATCCAGTTATGAATTCACCATATTTGGCTGGAATTCATTTTACCGGAAGTACTCCTGTTTTCCAAAATATGTGGAAAGTTGCAAGCGAAAATTTACCGAAATATAAATCATATCCTAGATTGGTTGGCGAAACCGGCGGTAAAGATTTCGTTTTTGCTCATAATTCAGCAGATATAAAAGAATTAGGAACAGCACTTATCCGCGGCGCTTTTGAATATCAGGGACAAAAATGTTCAGCCGCTTCAAGAGCTTACATTCCGAAATCATTGTGGCCTGAATTAAAAGAATTCGTTATAAGTGAAATGAAAACAATTAAAATGGGTGATATAACAGATTTCACCAATTTTATGGGCGCAGTTATTGATAAAGGCGCTTTCGAATCAATTACTTCATATATAACTCATGCACAAAAAGCTGATGATGCTGAAATAATTTTCGGCGGCGAATTTGATGATAAAGTTGGATATTTTATTCAGCCGACAATTATTGAAACTACAAATCCGAAATTCAAATCAATGGAAGAAGAAATTTTCGGACCGGTTTTAACTTTGTATGTCTACGATGATGATAAATTCGAAGAAACTTTGGAATTGTGCGATACCACTTCAAATTATGCTTTGACAGGCGCAGTTTTTGCACGCGATAGACAAGCAGTTAACATTGCGGAAAAAGCACTTGTAAACGCAGCAGGTAATTTCTACATTAATGATAAACCGACAGGCGCAGTAGTTGGACAGCAGCCTTTCGGCGGCGCGCGTGCAAGCGGAACTAACGATAAAGCAGGAAGTTTCTTAAACTTAATCCGCTGGGTTTCCCCAAGAACAATAAAAGAAAATTTCATTCCGCCAACGGATTACAGATATCCGTTCATGAATGAAAAATAAATTTCAGTTTGATTTGAAAATTATGAATTGAAATTTCGATCAATAAAATTAAGGCTGCGAAAACTTTTCGCAGCTTTTTTATTTTAAATTTGATGCGTTAAGTTTTTAAGTGAATTTGAATTTTGTTTTTAGATTTAATGCAAAAATTAAATAATTTATCCTTTTCGTAGAGACGAGATATTTCTCGTCTTTACAAAATTATAAAACGAAATATTCTAAATTATTTCCATACAGTTTTTATAACAAAAAAGCGATGTCATTCTCCCCATTTCAAAACTTCAACTTTAACTTTTTGAATTCCTTTTTTAATCATTTCCAGATCCTGCGCGGCTTTAAATGAAATATCAATCACCCGTTTATTCCATTTTGGAAGTCTGTCGTTAATTTCCAAAATCACACTTTTTAAATTTTTCAGATTCGTAACTTTTACAATTGTTCCGAAAGGATAATTTTTATGTGCCGCTGTAAAAGCGTTCATATCGAAAGTTTCACCATTCGCGCATTTTTTCCCGTGATGTCTTTTACCGTAAAAAGATGCGATACCTATTACAGAATCCAAAATACTTGATTCATTAATTTCATCAAAATTCATATTTGAATTTTCATTTAAAACTTCATTTGAAGCAATATTTACAATACCGGAATCCACCTGCGCAAAATTATTTCCGCAAATAAAAATCAAAAATGAAAATAAAATTATTTTATAAAGTTTCGTCATAATCCCAAAAGTTTTTTGCAAAGATAATAAACATCGGGTAAAATTTCACCCATGCAATATTTGATGCATTCGAAAATTATGCCAAGCAGTTTAATTAAATTTTCAAATTTAAAATGAACAGAAAAAATAATTCTTACCGAAGAAGATGTAAAAAATTCCGTTTGAATTGTAAAATGTTTTTAAAAAATCTAATGTTATTCCGTCTTGTCCGGAATCCTTATTTTATTAATTTTTAATTACGAAATTTAAATGATGAGATTGCTTCGTCGTTTCTCCTCGCAATGACAAAAATAAAAAATACTAATTTCAAAATTTGATTTAATATTGACAAAAAAGATTCCGGACCTGTCCGAATTGCTTCGACCAAGGCGGACAAGCCGGAATGACAGAAGAAAAAAGTAACAAAAAAAATAGAATAAAAATTAATTTTCAAAAATTTCATTGTACATTCTACATTATCAATTGCACATTGTTAAACCTCTATGCGTCTTCGCAGTAAATTATTCTTTGCAATTTTATTATATTATAAAAACTTCTGTTGTTAAATGTCTGATTCCGGACAAGCCGGAATGACATTTTAAATGAAAATTTTTTCTGGAGAAAAAATGAGCGAAAATATTTTTTCAAATTTTATCGGACCAAAAGCAGAAAATATTGATCTTCTAAAAGAATTAATTGAAATTGTTTTGGATCATCAAAAAGATTGGCGCAATTCATTTTACAAAAATGATATTTCACTTTACGGAAATGAATTTCAAAAAAATAAAATTCAAAATGAAAAATTAAAAAATGAATTAGAAAAGTTTTTGAAACGAAGTGAAGAACATCTTCCGTTTTTTCATCCACGTTACGCTGCGCAAATGGCAAAGGACCCGGCGATACCGACAATATTAGGTTATTTGACTTTCATGCTTTCAAATCCCAATAATCACGCGTATGAAGGCGGTCCTGTTACAACCGAAATGGAAATGGAAGTTACGGAGTTAATGCTGAAATTCATTGGATTCAATTCGGGTTGGGGACATATTTCAAGCGGCGGTTCGCTTGCAAATTTGGAAGCGCTTTGGGCTGCGCGCGATTTTTACAAAAAAGGATCTATTTACTTTTCAGAAGTTTCGCATTACTCATGGAAAAGAATTTGCAGCATTCTGCGCATTGATGAATTTAAAGAAATTCAAGTTGATAAAAATTTCAGAATGGATTTGAATTTGCTTGAAAATGAATTGAAAAAAAATCCCGCAATGTTTGTAAT